>QMPG01000529.1 GCA_003648455.1 Bacteroidota bacterium | reverse complement strand
TATTAAACATTATTGCCAAAAAATGCTTTAAAACTTTCGATTAGTGCTTGAAAATAATGACTTGCTAACTCTGTTGTACCATCATTGAATACAATTTGTAAGTCAATTTCGCCATTTAATGCAGTTATAAATTCTAAGTCTCCAATTTTCTTATCAGTATCAGTATATAATGAAAGATTAATATTTTCATTTAACTGTTCAACAGTAGGAGCTGCTTGCAGACTGTCTAATGCTACAACATTCACTTCTCCTTTAAGTTTAATATGTCCAATTTGAATATAACCTTCAATTTCTGTAACATCTTCTAAAGTTACATCTGAGAAACTAACTATTAAATTAATATCAATTATTGTATCATTATCTTTTTTCAAAGTAATTCTTTCTGTAATCTTTGTATTGCTTTTTTCAACACTTACTGTTAGTGTAAAAGGTTTTAAAAATAAAGTACCGGTAATTGATGTAGGATCACCGTCAGAATTGTAAGCAGCATCAAAATCAACATCTACATATTTTATTTGATTAACATATAAATTTGCATTTACATGTGTTGGCTGGTACCAAGTATCAGAATCATCGGTAAATTGTTGTTCGGTATAACTGTTAATAGTTAATACTGCGTTATTTGTTGTACTTTCTTGAGTAGGAAAATTAATAATGATTTTATCACTTGGTGTGCCATGTTGTATGTCCCAATTTTGGTATTGAGCATTCCAAGTGTAAGTACCTACATTACTGGCAAAATCAAAATTTTCATCACCAAAACTTCCTGATTTCCTTTCAATTTTAGGTATGTAGATTAATTTTGATAAATAAGGAAAATGTCTTTTGGTAATTTTTACAGATTTTTGTGTGCCTGTAAAAGGGTCGTTTATATTAATGATATTAAAAATGTCTATAATTGACTTAGCACCATCGGAATTTGTTATTTCAGTTAAATCTGTATTAATATCATTACCGGCTTCAGTAAGAACTATCTTACTCTCTTGTGTAGATAAATTGTTATCTTCATCTTTTTTACATGCTGTAAATACAACAGTAGAAATTAATAAAAATGCAAAAATTTTTTTAATCATAATTTCATATTTTTTATGTTAAACAATAATATAAATATAATAATTTTTATAATACAATTATAAAAATTTTGATTAAAATTGGTTATATATTGATAAAAAAAATTAAGTTATAAATTTTGCATATAAATCATAATCATCTGAACTTATAATCTCTACTTTGTAAAATTCTCCAATTTTAATTTCAAAATTTTCTTTCAAAACCAGAACTTCATCATCTACTTCTGGGGAATCAAACTCTGTTCTGCCAACAAAATAATCTCCTTCTTCTCTGTCAATAATTACATTAAAATATTTACCGATTTTGTTTGAATTTAATTCCTGTGAAATTTGTTGCTGAATTTCCATAATTTTATCTGCTCGTTCTTGCTTAACAGCCTCAGTAATATCATCTTCATAATTATTATAAGCATAAGTATCTTCTTCGTGAGAATAAGTAAAAACACCCAATCTGTCAAATTTTACATCTTTAACAAATTGTTTTAATTCTTCAAAATCTTGTTCTGTTTCACCTGGATGACCAACCAAAAGTGTTGTCCTGATTGCAATATTGGGCACTGTTTCTCTAATTCGCATAATTAAATCATAAGTTTCTTGCTTAGTAATATTTCGTCTCATAAGATTTAGCATATTATCACTTATGTGTTGAAAAGCAATATCAAGATAATTACAAACATTATCTTTTTCACTCATAACATTTAAAATATCATAAGGGAAATTGGTAGGATAAGTATAGTGTATTCTTATCCACTCAACGCCTTTAATATCAGATAGTTTTGTTATTAGTTCTGCTAATTTATGTTCTTTATAAATATCTAAACCATAATAAGATAAATCCTGTGCAATTAGTATTAATTCTTTAACTCCCTGTTTAACTAAAAATTCGGCTTCAGCAATAACTGTTTCGATTGTTTTTGATTTATATTTTCCTCTCATTAAAGGTATTGCACAATATGAACAAGTTCTGTCGCAACCTTCAGATATTTTCAAATAAGCATAATGCTTCGGTGTTGTTAATAGTCTCTCTCCTATTAATTCCTTTTTGTAATCAATCTCAAAAGTATTAATGATATCTTTTAAATTATTAGAGCCAAAATATTCATCAACTTCCGGTATTTCATTTTTTAACTCGTCTTTATATCTCTCAGACAAGCAACCCATTACAAACAAATTATTGATTAAACCCTGTTTTTTTGCATTTGCATAATCTAATATTAAATCAATAGATTCTTGTTTTGCATCGTCAATAAATCCACAAGTATTAATAATAACAGTATCAAAACCAGTATTATTTGAATTGTGTTCAACTATTAAGTTATTAGCTTTAAGCTGTTTTAACAAGACCTCAGAATCTACAAGGTTTTTTGAACAACCTAATGTAATAACATTTATCTTTTTAAATTTTTTCGACATCTGATAAGTTGGTTAAATAATTGTAGTTATTAAGAATGTGCAATATGATACATTAAGTAAAGGTAATGAGTATCATATGAGTATAATTGGTAAAGTAAATAGCCATATAAAATACAAAACAATACTTTACAGGGTAAATCTCTATTAATGAGTATTAAATATTTCTAAACAAGGATTCTACAAACTCTTTTTTATTAAAAATTTGAAGATCGTCAATTCCTTCTCCAATTCCAATATATTTTACTGGAATTTTAAATTGGTCGGAAATACCGAGAACAACACCACCTTTAGCAGTGCCATCAAGTTTAGTTAAAGCAATTGAGTTAACATTAGTAGCATTAGTAAATTGTTTAGCCTGTTCGAATGCATTTTGACCAGTTGAACCATCAAGAATAAGCAATACATCATGTGGAGCTTCGGGCACAACTTTTTTCATTACTTTTTGAATTTTTGACAACTCATTCATCAAATTTACTTTGTTATGAAGTCTTCCGGCAGTATCAATAATTACAACATCGGCATTGTTTTTTTTTGCAGAAGAAAGAGTATCAAAAGCTACAGAGGCCGGGTCTGACCCCATACTTTGTTTAATAATTGGCACATCCACTCTTTGAGCCCAAACAGTTAATTGTTCAAT
>QMPG01000528.1 GCA_003648455.1 Bacteroidota bacterium | reverse complement strand
TTTTATTCCGACTCAATTCAATAAGCTTGCTGTCATTTCGACCAGCGTGGAGAAATCTCATCGATTAAACCGGAAAAATCTCCTCAAATAATGATGATTTCGTAAAAAATAAAAAAGTTGTCATGCTGAGTCCTTCGGCAGTGCTCAGGATAAACTTAATCGAAGCATTTATAACTTGCTACATTTCAATATCTTTCGACAAAGGCTGTCCTGAGCTGGAGTTTATCCTGAACTTGTTGAATGGAATTAAGATCTCTTGACTTCATTTTGCTCGAGATGACTGAATATTGTATTTTCCACTTGAAAAAGTATCAAATTAAATTTTTAAAGGAAAATAAATTTTGGAGTAAAACATCCGTGATATTTTATAGTTTTTGAAACGACTTTTTCGTTTAGCAATAACATGGTTATTGCACTCCAAAGGAAGAAAGATGAAAAAAATTATTATTCTGCTTGTTATTTTGAGTATGTCTTTATTTGCAGGTGTGATAGATACCGATCAGCAAAAATTGATCGATGAATATTGGTTTTATAACAACTGGAAAGATTATGATAAAGCAATTTCTGCTATTGAACAATATTTAGATAAACAATCATCGTCTTTTTATGAATATCAGCTTGGCAAAACATATCTTTTTTCTGGGAAAAAACTTAAAAAAGCAGAATTGATATATTTGAATTTTATTAAGAATTACAAACTTTTGAAGGATAAACAAGGTCTTCCACTATATGCAGGATATTGGAGGTTAGGAATGGTATATGAAGCTATGGGAAATGTAGATAAAGCAAAAATATATTATCAAAAAGGGTTAAATATTAAAGAAAATAATGATTGCAAAGAAGCCTTAAAAAATCTGGGGAAAAATACTGATTTTAGTAAACAATTAACGGTGAATGAAAAACTCTGTTATTTCTTCAAAATCTGGCATTATGCTAATGACTTCTTTGCCTTTTTCGATCTAATTGATCTGGATTGGGAAAAAGTGAAAATGGAATATTTACCCAAAGTTCAAGCAACAAAAGGTAACGAAGAATTCTATTGGCTTATGACAGAAATGCTCGCTTTATTAAAGGATGGTCATACTAAAGCTGATATCCAGGGTTTATGGAAACCTTCTTATATCAATACAAAGATCATAGGAGATGATGTTTATTTCATAGCAGACAAATCCTACAGAAAACAAACGATGTTACCCGGAGATAAAATACTTAAAATTAATAATCTATCTGTTGCCAATGCTATTGAAAAAACCAGAAAATATATCTCCGGTTCAACTGAACAGTGGATAAAATTGAATTTAGAAGGTTATCATTCATTTATAAATTTCAATGATTGTAAATCGATTATTATTGAATATGAACACAACAGTAAAATTTTATCAGAGAAGATTTATCCTTCTCCCAAAAAGTCCCAGGGAACTTCACCATTTGTAGAGTCAAAAATACTGGAAGACAATATTGGTTATATTGCAGTAAATTCTATGTATCCAACAAAAGAAATTACACCACTTTTTGATTCTGCTTTAGATTCGTTATTCAATACAAAAGCACTAATTATTGACATAAGAAATAATAGTGGTGGAAGTTCAAATACAGGATTTTATATGATTTCAAGGATTTCCGATAAACCTTTACCGGTTTTTGAGAGTAAAGTCAGGATTTATAGTGTCGATATGTTTGATAAATGGTTTTCAGATAAGGAAATGTTTGATGTTTTTTATAATGTTTATCAAGGGATATTTCCTGATACAACAAATGTAAATAAAGAGAAACTACGAGAAAAATTCAAAAAAAGCGGATTTTGTATTCCACCGAAATCACCCATATATGATAAACCAATTGTGATTCTAATTGGTCCAAAAACTTTTAGTGCAGCAGAAGATTTTTTAACTCCTTTACATGGTTCAGGCAGAGTTACCTTGATCGGAAAACCAACAGGTGGCAGTACAGGGCAACCTTTAACTTTACAATTAAATAATGAGTTTTCCGTAAGAATTTGTGCTCGTAGATGCTGGTGCAATGATGGTTATGAGTTTGTTGGTAAAGGTTTTATTCCGGATATTGAAGTTAATGAAAACATTGAGGATATTTTATCGAAGAATGATATAACTTTGGAGAAAGCGATTTTATATTTGGAAGGAAAATAATTTATGGAGTAAAATATCCGTCATATTTTATAAAGCAATAACACGGTTATTGTACAAACAAGGAGGAAAAAATGGGAAAGACATTTGTAGAAAAAATATTAAATGCAGAAAAAGGAGCAATCGTATTCCGTAAACCGGATATAATTTTAACACACGATAACACAGCGAGTATAAAAAATACTTTTAAAAAAATGGGAGGAGAAAAAGTTTTTGACCCTGAGCAACTTCTGGTTGTTCTGGATCACAATGCTCCACCCACAAATGCTAAATTGGCAAATCAATATCAAACAATTCGTGATTTTGTTAATGAGCAAGGAATAAAAAAATTTTATGATGTTGGAAAAGGAATCTGTCATCAGGTTATGAGTTATCATGCCAAACCGGGAATGATAATAGTGGGAAGCGACAGTCATACTTGCACTGCTGGAGCTTTTAACTCACTTGCTGCCGGGATTGATAGAACTGAATCCGCAGGAATCTGGAAACGCGGTGAAACCTGGTTTCGAGTTCCTGAAACGATGAAAATATCATTAAATGGTAAACTGAGAAAAGGAGTTTACGCTAAAGATATTTCGCTCTGGATTATTGGAATGATAGGTTCTGCAGGCGCGAATTATATGAGCATCGAATTCCATGGAGATGGAGTTAAAACTCTTTCAATTTCAGAAAGAATGACTCTGGCAAATCTTGCTTCCGAAATGGGAGCAAAAAACGCAGTTTTCCCACCTGATGAAGTTTTGGAAGAATTCTTGAATAAATATTCCGAAGATTCGATGGAGTCGAAACATTCTGAAGTTCAGAACGAAATTTGGGCAGACGAGGATGCAGTTTATGAAAAAGAGATAGAAATAAATCTGGAAGATATTTTCCCACTTGTTGCTGCCCCGCATCATGTTGATAATGTGAAAGCTGTTTCCGAAGTTCAGGGAACAAAGCTGAATCAGGGACTCATTGGAACCTGTACAAATGGACGTTTGGAAGATAT
>QMPG01000527.1 GCA_003648455.1 Bacteroidota bacterium | reverse complement strand
CTTTGGTTATGGTAGCGTAACAAAGGTTTTTTTTATCGTTATCGACAACTTTATCGCAAGTGTTTTTATTTTCCGAGGCGACAGCCACAGAGAAAAAACAAGTATCTTTCGTTAATTTTCCAATTGTTCCGGTTAGTTTTTTTTCACATATTTTTGGATTTTTTGTATTAACGGCGACTTCTATATAACATGATTCTGGTGTTCTTTTCATCTCGTCACATTTATCTGCATCCCCGTTAACAACAGCTACACACCAAATTTTTGTATTATTATCTGATATTCTTTGGCATATCTCTTCATTTCTCAAAGAAATTGAAATGTTTTTATAACACGAATTTTTTTTATATTCACTACTTATATTTTCACAACCTTTGATCATATCGTTTATTTCTTCTTTACTTGTTCCACCGATACAACCACTAACAAAAATAAGAAGCAAAATGAAGAAAGTGAAATATATTTTCTTCATGTTAAAATTTATGATTTTTTCATTTTTAAAGTTTTTATAAATAAATTCAAAAAGGAAAAATGATTCCCGAGATTATCTACAATCCTTCGAACTTGCCCTCGAGCGGGAGATTTGTTAAGACTTTGAATGTTATGCAGGCAGTGAAAGGAGAAAAAAAACTGTTTGTGGACAACTGTAATAGCGGTAGCAGTTTTCTGTGATTTTTAATCATTTGTTCAAATCCCTCAAATATTCTTCAGAAGTAACCAGTTTTTGACCAAATGTTGATTTCAATGGCTCAATGTATGCAACTATCTCAAAGTCTTTTAGAATCTTCTTAAGTTTTGGTAGTTCTTTTCTAAATATAATTCCCTGATATAATTTTTTCAGCTTATTTTTATGAGAATAAACTCTTTTGCTTCTTGTAAAAACAAAGCCATTTTCTCCAAGAACTTTCCAGAGATCCTTTGAATATTTCTTGGAGATTTTTATCGTCACAAGAACTTTCCCCAAGGCCATTTTTTCCTCAATAAAAGCACCTAAATAATACCCTGCTATGTAACCCAATGCCATAGCCGTTACTACAGGCAAATTTAATTCACCTGTTAAAAGATTTTTAAAAACCAAAAGAAACAAAGTTGTATCCAATCCAATTAGAATCGCAGTTACAGATTTATTCCCTTCAATCATGTTTATTTTTTGCAATGTATTTATGCTTCTTATCGCAACACACATCAAAAATATGTATGCCAATCTTTCTATCATTATTATCATCCTAAAAATAAACACAAGTAGATATTAAAAGATTTTGTTTAATTTTCCCTCTTCAATCGTTGATGAATTCTTTCCAACCCAGTTCTATTACATCTTCCGTGACTTTATTTATCTTACATAGTGTCATACCAGAATTCACCTATCTCATATAAATCTATGGCTTTTTCGGCTCCCTACATATAATTTATGTGTAATATTCCGTTTTTTTGGCAAAAAACACCTAACCGATAACTTTAAATATTTCAACAATCAATCAATAATTTGCCATTGGCTTCGGCCTTTGGTTAGTGGCTTCCTTTGTGTGATTATCTTCGGATTTTCATACATTTTAGGAAGCTACTATTTCTTCTCATGCTCTTACTGCATTACACTTTCGTGTAAACAGAGGATTTAGAATTGAGGGATTCGGCACTCCGAAGGCTCCATATGATTTTATATATGCAAAGTAATCCACTTAGTGTTATGAAAAAGTTGCTTTTAATAATTGATATGCAGGAAGGCTTTAGATGTGCCGAATCGGAAGCAATATTACCGAATCTTTTAAAACTAAAAAAATCATTCAAGGGAAAAATAGTTTTTTCTAAATTTGTAAATTATGAGAATTCACTATTTGAAAAACAATTGAATTGGAGCAAGTTTAAAAGGATAGAAGATCAAAAAATATTTTCAGAATTACATGCAGCAAATAACATTAAGCTTAAACACAATACTTATACCATTCTCAATAAAGAATTGAAAGAATTTATAAGAGATAATAAAATAACAACAGTTTATCTTTGTGGAATTTACACTGATGTAAGCATAATTAAAACAGCAATGGATTTGTTTGATAATGGCATTGAAACTTTTGTAATTAAAGATGCTTGCAGTTCCCTGCATGGAAAAGAATGTAATAATTCGGCAATGGATAGCATAGGATATATTCTTGGAAAAAAACACATTCTCTTAACCGATGATGTTTGTTCGTAAAAATATTTTTTCAAAATTGTTTACTTACTTAACCATTCTGAATAATTAATTTTATATATTATTTATGATATATAACTATTCAGAGTAGTTAAAATACGATTATCTTATATTTAACGATGTATAAAATTTTAATACTACTTTGAATAGTGATTTGGTATGGACACTAGATATAATTCAATAGAAATAAATGATAAAGTTATGGATGTTTTCTACTGCTTATTGAGAGGTAAACACAGAGTTAAAGACATTCAAAAGGAATTAAATCAACCCCAACAAACCATATCAGCAAAATTAAAGTTTCTCTTAAAGAACAAAGTCGTTAGGAAGAAAAACAAAACATATGTAATCAATTTAAAAAAAGTTTATAAGATAGTTTACAAGGAAATAAAAAAATATCTGGAAAATCAATCAAAAAATTGTTTCGAAGATACAAAAAAAACGATTTCAGGAGGGGATCCCAATTTTGGATTTTATACAGTTCCAACTGATGATTTTTATATAATTAGCAGTATTTCAAAGAAGAAAAATATAGAGAGAATTGTCAAAAGAATAGATGAGTATTTTCCAAAAGAGTATGTATACAAAATCATATCGGTTTACTCATATTTTTTCAAAGATGAACCGAAGTCATTCAGAAAAATAATTAAATTTTATTTCTTGGGACTTTTGGAGACTAATAAAGAAGATTTAGAAATGAGTAAACTTTTGGAGATAAAGAAGAATTTATCTGATACAATACCAACAAAAGAAAAGTTTTTCTTCGATTTAGTTAACTCCAGATAGATTATTTTAAAGAGATTATAAAACTGGTAATAAGAATTAATGGAGCCCCCGGTGCGATACTCAGTACACTTTCCTAATTTTGCCGAAGGCCAAGATGCTTTTCTTTGGGTGACCGTTAGCCTTTCTTTTGCAAAAGAAAGGGTACGTTTGAACGCACGACCT
>QMPG01000526.1 GCA_003648455.1 Bacteroidota bacterium | reverse complement strand
TTATTGACAATATAAATGACCCTATAACTAAATACCTTAAAAGCCCTGTGCCCAAAAAGCACTTGGATAAAAGAAAGTTGGAAATTACGATTAAACATCTTTTGACAATGTCGAGCGGACTAGATTGTAATGATTGGGATAAAAAATCAAAAGGTCAAGAAGACAAAGTTTACAAGAAAAAAGATTGGCTTCAATATACACTTGACCTACCAATGGTCAATAACCCTGGAGAAGTATCACATTACTGTTCAATGGGAGTGATTCTTATGACTGAAATTATTAGTCAAACATCAGCAATGTCAATAAATGAATTTGCAGATGAACATTTGTTTAAACATTTAGGGATTGACAATGTAAAATGGGGGCATACTTCTGATGGTGAAGTTATTGCTTCTGGAAAAAGATTGTATATGACCTCTAGGGACATGGCTAAAATTGGACAATTGATTTTAAACAAAGGAAAATGGAATGGAAAACAAATCGTATCCGAAGACTGGATTGAGGAGTCTACCACGCCAAAAACGAAAATAACAGGAATTGACTATTGCTATTTATGGTGGAATATTCCTTTTACAACAAATGAAAAAACAATAATTTCAAAAACAGCTACTGGAAATGGCGGACAATATATTATGATAATTCCAGAAATGAAATTAGTTGCTGTTTTCACGGGTGGTGCTTATAATTCACAAGAAGATAAATTAGCGTTTGCCATAATGAAAAATATAATTCTGCCTTCAATTGAAAATTAAAAATAACAAAGGGTTGTCCATAAATTTAATAATTAAACCTAAAAACTTTCAAAATGATAACTACTCAGTTTAAGAGAATAGTTTCACGCAAAGAACGCTAAAAAACATCAATACGCAAAGAACGCTAAAAAGTGAATGCAAAGCATTCATAAACTTTGCGAACTTTGCGTCTTTTTTAGCAATATTGTGAATATATACATAATAAACCTTGTGTTCTTTGCGTGAAAATAAGGTAACTGAATAGTTACTAAAAATGAAATTTACAAAACAATTGATAGTCGCTATTTTATTCATAACAAGTTTTATTTCTTGTGAAAAGAATGAAGACGATTTGAATATTAGTTTAAATGAAGAAACGATAAGTGCAAAGTGGATAGTAGAAGGTTCAAGTGATTATGAATCATTTGAATATAATGAAAGTGGTAATTACATTATCGTAAAAAATACAACTGTAAAATCAACAAAAAGTCAAATTGTTCTTTTTGGAACATACCAGATAATAGATAACAAAACGATTGTTCTATCTGATTTTGGAACAATGTCAATTTCCAATATTGAAGAAAACTTGATAGGCTTTTTAATTAATCTTGATAGCAATCCAGCTAATGAAATTACTGTAAATGCTGTTAAACAAGATGAAATTGCAAATTCCACGAAAACTAAATTATTGTGTAGAACCTGGGAGTTAGTTTCTTTTGGCGAAACTGATATTGGCGATTTTATAATTCTTTTTTCTGATGCAGGAACATATTTTGTTGAAGGGGGTAGTGAAAGCGGTGAAGGTACATTAGGTACCTGGAAATGGTGTAATCCTGAAGAAACTAAATTAGCCTTTACCGTTGACAATTTTCTTGATTGTGATGGTTTAGAAATAATAGAAGAAATTCAGTTGACAAGTGATTCTTTTACAGGAATAGATATGGAGAATGGCGAACCAGAAGTAATGGTTATGAAACCAGTATCATCAGTAAAATTAACCAGGGTGACTAAACCTGAAATTGATAAAGGGATATTAGGCAGAATGTATTAAAAAACACATAATAAAACGTATAGCCTGCCTTGCCTTAGTGAGGAATTAATTAGATCAGATACAGTTTTCGAAATTTGCGTAGCAGTAAGAAATAATCCAGCAGACAGCTTTTCAAACCCTAAAAAAATAATTATGGAAAACGAAAAAGTAAAAATCCCGAAATGGTTTTGGGCAGTAGCAATCTTTTTTCTTCTTTGGAATATAATGGGGCTTCTATCATTTTTTAGTCATACTTTTATTTCAGACGAAGCATTGGCGGCATTACCAGCAAATGAACGAGAACTTTATGATGACTATCCAATGTGGACAACTATTATTTTTGCAATTGCTGTATTAGGTGGTTTCTTAGGTGCCGTTTTTTTAGTTTTAAAGAAGAAATGGGCGAAAATGGCTTTTATAATTTCTTTGCTAGCTATAATTCCACAAATGATTCATAATGTGTTTTTTACCAAATCTATAGAAGTTTATGGTCAGGTAGAAACCGCCACAATGCCTGCTATACTCGTTATTTTCAGTATATTTCTTGTTTGGTTTTCTATGCTAGGAATTAAAAAACATTGGTTGAGATAAGGGGTACATGATATCACCTATACGAGTCTATCTCGTAAGCTGAAACTCGCCACAAAAAGTAAATTCATCTATATACGTAATATTGTAACAATGCAGACTGTGATAAGTAAAATGTTTGATATTTTACTTTTGAAATAACGATAAGCTTAAGCCATAAATATAAAATGATTCATGCTGGAAATATAAAAGTCCCTTAGATTGATTATATTTGAAACAAAAAACGAGGATATATGGAACAAACATACCTCAGGCATGTTTATTTTGTTAGCATCAACTAAAATTTGGTGTTAGATGAAAAAAAACAATCAACAGTAACAATAGGAGAATTTCAGGAACAAAAAACAGTTTTGATAACAACTGATGATATACCTGAAATTAATTCTGAAATTATTAATAAGTGGCAATCCTTAATTGACGTAGCAGCTAAAATAGATAAAAATACGACTTAAAAAGGAAGGAGGTGAAGTGGCTACAAATTGTAGCTGTTTGAAATTATTAGCAAGTGACCGTAAAAATTTTCTATAAAAAAAGTAAATTCATCGAGAAACTCTTATATCGCTAAAATAAAATACAAATTAATTATTCAAGACCCATAGGTGGCTGGCATATAATACTTAACTGTTAGCATTTATGCAAGGAAGGAATAAAACAAACTTAGAAAACTGAAATATGAAAACAGAAGTAATAATTATAATAATTTCAAGTGTTATTACATTAGTAGGGATACTGATTTTTATTAGAAACTGGAAATTATCAAAAAATGGGACAAGAACGATTGCAAAAATAACTGGGAATT
>QMPG01000525.1 GCA_003648455.1 Bacteroidota bacterium | reverse complement strand
TTCTTTTGCTAAATTTAATATTTCTTCAGATAATCCTATTTTTCGTGCAATCTCAAAAGCAAACGAACTGCCGGGTTTACCAATCTCTAATTTAAATAGCGGCTCTAACTTATTGTTGTCAAACAACATAGCACCATTAACAATTCCGTTGGCAGATGCTGCAAAATGTTTTAAGTTAGTATAATGAGTTGTCAACACTCCATAGGTTTTCTGCTCATTCAGTTTTTTTAGAACAGCCTCAGCAATAGCACCACCCAACATTGGCTCGGTACCGGTACCAAACTCATCAATTAAAATAAGAGATTTTTCATCAGCTTTCTTGGTAAAATATTTCATATTAATTAAATGAGAGCTATATGTACTCAAATCATTCTCAATTGATTGCTCATCACCAATATCAATAAAAATATTATTAAAAAAACCAATTTTAGACTTCTCGTCAACAGTAACCAACATTCCACATTGAAGCATATATTGAATTAAACCAACCGTTTTTAAACAAACAGATTTACCTCCGGCATTTGGTCCTGAAATAAGTATAATTCTTTGTTCTTCAGATAAATAAATATCAAGTGGAACCACTTTTTTCTTATCTTTTTTAAACGATAAGTACAACAAAGGATGTCGTGCTTGAATTAAATCAATAAGTTGCTCATTGCAAAATGTTGGCAACACAGCCTCAGTTTTAATTGCAAACACAGCTTTAGCACGAATGAAATCTATTATTCCCAAAAAATCATAAGCAAAAAATAGTTCGGGCAAATATGGTCGAATAGAATCGGTAAATTCAATAAGGATTTTAATTATCTCTCGTCGTTCTGAATATTCTAATTCTTTAATTTTGTTGTTTAACTCAACAATTTCGGCAGGCTCAATAAATGAAGTCTTTCCTGTTGCTGATTCATCGTGAACTATTCCCGGCACTTTTCTTTTATGTGCAGATTTGATAGGTATAACAGCACGTCCATCGCGAACAGTTAATGAAACACCGTCGTCAACTAAACTTTGAGATTGTGCTTTTTTTAATATTCGAGCCATTTGCTTACTAATATTCGACTGCGTATTTATAAGTTCGCGTCTTATACTTGCAAGTTCTGTTGAAGCATTATTTTTTATCTTACCGTGGTTATTTATAATATTGTCAATTGAGTTAATTATGTAAGGATAAACATTTATATCTTTGGTTAGTTTTTTTAAATACGGATATTTATTCTCATCATCATTTTTAAAAAATTTCAGAATGGCTTTTATAATTAATAAAGAACGTCTTAACTCGAACAATTCTTTTTGCTCAAGATAAATTCCCTGCACCTTTGCTTTTTCCAAATACTTTGTTACATCAATATAATTCTCTGATGGAAAATCATCTCTGTCTAATAAAATAATTTTAAACTCATTAACTTGATTAATGAAAGTATTAATTTGCTCAAAATCATTAGAAAAAGAAAAATGCACGACTCTTTCTTTACCTAAATCACCCAAACAAAATGTTTTGAGCATCTCTCTTATCTTATCAAAACCTATCTTATTTTCAAAATTTGTTGGATATATCACCTTTATCTTTAATTATTTATATTATGAATCATCACTGAAAAATATTTTTCGTCATTGCTTCTCCGCCATCTGGCGGAGAAGCAATCCCTACGTGTTGATTATCAACAGATTGCTTTGGGCTTTGCCCTCGCAATGACGGCTATTAAGACTTTTCGGAGTAGTCTCAACTCTGCAAAGTTAATTAGTATCTATAAAAAATCATTAAAATACTAAATATTATATTAATTTATATAAAAAATGAAAACATATAACATTTAATTAATCAAAAGATTAACTTTGCAAAAAATAATAAAAAAATAAATTCATAATTCATGTTTGCCCTTAAAGTCATCAAAATTTCATTCAACCTGTTATTCCGATCCGCCGGCTGGCGGAGAGGAATCCCATTTAATTAAAAAAGGGATTCCTCGCTCGTGGCTCGCTTCGGAATGACAAATAGGCGACTTTAAAGACAGACACTAATTCTTACATTATGCTTAATATCAGTTTATTAGAATGGTTTGGTTATCTTGCTTCAGTTTTAATTGTAGTATCAATGTTAATGGATTCGATTGTTAAACTCCGATGGTTTAATCTAATTGGTGCTGCTTTGTTTTCAACTTACGGATTTTTAATTTCAGCTTTACCTGTTGGATTTTTAAACCTTTTCATTGTTTTAGCCGATGCTTACTACATTATTAAAATGTATAAGAAAACAGAATATTTTAGAATATTAGAGATACGAAGAGAAAACTATTATCTTTTAGAGTTCCTAAAATTTCACAATAAAGATATTCAAAAATATTTCCCAAAATTTGAATATGTTGAAGGAATGAATACAATATCTTGTTTAATATTAAGAGATATGGCTGTTGCAGGTGTTTTCTTAGCTCGTGAATATAATGAAAAAACTCTTTTTATTGGATTGGATTATGTTATTCCTCAATACCGTGACTTAAAATTAGGAAGATATGTTTTGGAAGAGAATAAAGATTTTTTCATTAAAAAAGGTTACAATAAATTGTGCACTAAATCGCAAAGTGAAACACATAGCAGATACCTAAAAAAAATGGGATTTGTTGTTGAGACTGTTAATGATGAAAAACACTTTGTTAAATATCTTTAAAGCTTAAAGAAATAGAGAAAGTAAAACAAGCAACTTAAACAATAATTTGCAACATACAGGCTAAATTCATATATTTGAAATATGATAATAAAAGACTTAATAAATAAAAAATTACCTGATTTTATTAACCTCTGTCAAAGTCACGAAGTAAAATATATTTATGCTTTCGGTTCTTCGGTAACAGATAAATTTGATTATAAAAAAAGCGATATTGACCTTATTGTTGAAATTAATGATACAGACCCTATTGATAAGGGTGAGAAATTAATCTCTTTATGGGATAAACTTGAAAATTTCTTTCAACGAAAAGTTGATTTATTAACAGACAAACCTATTAAAAATCCATATTTAAGAAATAGCATCGAATCGACAAAAATATTGATTTATGACGGAAAAAGCCAAAAAATACTTATCTGATATATTATTAGCTATTGATAAAATAGAAGAATTTTTAAAAGACATTGTATCTTTTGAAGAATACTCAACTGATTATAA
>QMPG01000524.1 GCA_003648455.1 Bacteroidota bacterium | reverse complement strand
AGGGGTTTGAGTGTTTTGTGCTTTATGTAATTAATTAAATTCATAAGAGATTAAGAAATTATTTACTAAAATAACAAATTTTATTTTTAAGAAACAAATATTTTTTTTAACAGTTTAGAGCTTGTATTTGTTGCAAAACCCACAAGGTTTGCTTCAATTTATAGCTACTTAATTGCTTTTTTATTAATAAAAAACCTTGTGGGTTTAGTCCCGGTTAAACTGAGGTTTTCAATTTTTAAAAACCCACAAGGTTTCTGTTATTAAATTAAAAATTAATCTATAATAAATTTTAAGCCAAACCTTGTGGGTTTAGTTCAAATTAATCCGACGCTTCCAGGATTTTCGGACGCTGGAAGGTGTCCTGATAAATTTTTGGTGAAAAGATGTTTATAAATACAAAATAATATTTTTATTATTCATCTTTGGTTTGTTAACTTTGCTTCAATAAATTATATCTTTTTTAAACCTTCTAAATCATTAAAAATGATACTATTTTACAAAGGAGTTGCCAACAAATACTATGTTGTTGAATGTAAAGAAAAATTAAACAATACAGACTTATCAAAACTTAAATGGCTGTTTGGCGATGCGCAGATTGTCGACTCGGAAATTTTAACAGGGTTTTTTATTGGACCTCGCAAAGAAATGGTTACTCCTTGGAGCACAAATGCTGTTGAGATAACACAAAATATGGGTGTTAAAGGCATTGTAAGAATTGAGGAGTTTTTTCAAGTTAGTTCTCCCAATGTGGAATTTGATAAGATGCTGAAACAGCTACACGAAAACATTAAACAAAACATTTTTGATGTTGATAAGCAGCCCGAAGCAATTATTTTTATCAATAATATTAATGAATATAATAAAAAAGAAGGTCTTGCATTAAATGCCGACGAAATAAAATATCTTGAACAAGTAAGTAAAAAAATTAACAGAAAATTAACCGACAGCGAAGTGTTTGGTTTTTCACAAGTAAATTCAGAACACTGTCGTCATAAAATTTTTAATGGCAAGTTTATTATTGATGGACAAGAAAAAGATGAAACATTATTTCAGTTAATTAAAAAGACCACAAAAGAAAATCCAAATAAAGTAGTTTCTGCATATAAAGATAATTGTGCATTTGTTAAAGGTCCGCTTATTCAACAATTTGCGCCACAAACACAAGACAAAGCTGATTTTTTTACTACTAACGATTTTGAAAGTGTGCTATCTCTGAAAGCAGAAACACATAATTTCCCAACCACTGTTGAGCCTTTTAATGGAGCAGCTACCGGAACAGGAGGGGAGATACGCGATAGAATGGCCGGAGGAAAAGCAAGTATGCCGATTGCAGGAACGGCTGTTTATATGACTCCTTATTCTCGATTAGAAAAAAGCAGAGCGTGGGAAAATAATATTCCGGAGAGAAATTGGTTATATCAAACACCAATTGAATTGCTGATAAAAGCATCGAACGGAGCAAGCGACTTTGGAAATAAATTTGGTCAACCAATAATATGCGGAAGTTTATTGACTTTTGAACATGAAGAAAACAACAAAAAGTTTGCTTTCGATAAGGTAATTATGCAAGCCGGCGGTATTGGTTATGCAAAACTTGTCGACAGTTTAAAAGACAAACCCGAAGTTGATGATAAGATTGTTGTTCTCGGTGGCGACAATTACAGAATTGGTATGGGTGGTGGTGCTGTCTCGTCGGTAGCAACAGGAGAGTATGACAACGCTATTGAACTTAATGCCGTGCAACGTTCTAATCCTGAAATGCAAAAACGCGTTGCTAATGTTATTAGAGCATTGGCAGAATCAAACAATAACCCAATAGTATCAATTCACGACCATGGTGCCGGCGGTCATCTAAATTGTTTGTCGGAATTGGTTGAAGATACCGGCGGTAAAATTGACATTAACAAACTTCCAATCGGAGATTCCACTTTATCTGCAAAAGAAATTATTGGTAACGAATCGCAAGAAAGAATGGGGCTTGTGCTCAAAAATAAGGATATTGACCTCTTGCAACAAATTGCCGACCGCGAGAGAGCACCAATGTTTGTTGTTGGTGATATTACCGGCGATATGCGATTTACTTTTGAAGATAAGAAAATAAAAAATAATCCCCTCGACCTTAAGCTGGAAGATTTGTTTGGCAAGCCACCAAAAACTGTTCTTAATGATGTTAGTATTGATAATAAATTTGATCCTATATCATACGATTTGTCTAAATTAGACGAATATCTCGAAAACGTGTTACAGATTGAAGCTGTTGCCTGCAAAGATTGGTTAACAAACAAAGTTGACCGTTCGGTAAGCGGGAAAATAGCTCTACAACAAAATGCAGGAACGGTTCAACTTCCGTTAAACGATTGTGGCGTTGTAGCTTTAGATTATCAAGGAACAAAAGGATTAGTAACATCAATAGGTCATGCACCGGTTAGTGCAATGATTAATCCTGTTCATGGTTCGCGATTGGCTATTGCCGAAGCTCTTACAAATATTATTTGGGCTCCGTTGACTTATTCTTTAAAGGGAATTTCTTTGAGTGCCAACTGGATGTGGCCGGCAAAAAATAAAGGTGAAGATGCACGTCTTTACAAAGCTGTTGAGGCGGTGAGCAATTTTGCTCTTGAGCTTGGAATAAATATTCCTACAGGAAAAGATTCTTTATCAATGACTCAAAAATATGATAATGAATTGGTTTATGCACCTGGAACGGTTATTATTTCTGCTGCCGCTGAGGTTAGTGATATAAAAAACACAATTTCTCCTGTTTTGATTAACGACACAGAAACATCAATATTTTACATCAACATTTCAGGTGATGATTATAAACTTGGAGGAAGTAGTTTTGCACAGATTAATAATAAGATTGGTAATTCAACACCAACAATAAAAAATTCAGAGTTTTTTATAAAAACATTTAATGCTGTACAAACATTAATTTCTGATAAAAAAATTCTTTCAGGTCACGACATCTCTGCCGGAGGAATGATTACAACTTTACTCGAAATGTGTTTTGCAAACAACAACACAGGTCTTGATATTAATTTGTCGCAATTGAATGAAAAAGACATCATTAAATTATTATTTAGTGAGAATCCGGGGCTTGTTTTTCAGGCAAAAGACAAGAAATATGTTTCCGATTTCTTAACAAAACAAAACATTGATT
>QMPG01000523.1 GCA_003648455.1 Bacteroidota bacterium | reverse complement strand
TTTTTTAAAGACGAAGAAATTATTACATTTTTAACAATGCTTGGTGCTTATACAACTTTACCAACACATCAACAAAGTTTAATTGGTTATGCAAACCTATGGGCAGTGCATCATTTGGGCGAAGGAATGAGTTTAATACAGGGGGGAACAAAGCAGGTTGTTGATGCACTTGTAGAATATATTGATAATAATGGTGGACAAGTAGTTGTATCTAAATATGTTGACAAAATATTAACAGAAGATAAAAAAGCGATTGGAGTAAGAATTAATGATGGTATAGAAATAAAATCAAGATTTGTAGTTTCAACCGCATCAAATCAAGAAACCTACTTGAAACTTCTTGATAGCAAATTATCAGACGATAAATTTATACAAACCATTAAAAAACAGAAACAGTCGGGTTCACTTTTTCAGCTCTTTTTGGGCATTAAAGAAGAGAATGGCGAAGGTTTAGAATATACAACCACTTTTGTAGCTGGCAATTCTAAAATAGGTGACGCAAAAGTGTATGAAAAAATGTATAATTGGGATTTAGATGCTATTACTTCGAGCGGAGTAATAACTGTGGAGGGAAAAGAAAACTCACCAAAAGGTTTTCGCTCTGTGAATATTTCGTGTTTAATTCCATATCATCATTCAAAAAAATGGTTTATTAACGGAAAAGATAAAACAGAATATAACGTATTTAAAGATAAAATAGCAGAGCAAATAATTGAGAATTTCAGCAAATATATTCCAAACCTTAAAGATAGAGTAGTTTATCAAAATACTGCAACACCGTTAACAATAGAGAGATACACGCTTGCAACAGATGGCGGATTGCAAGGATTGGCTCATACCATTGAGCAAAGTGGAAGAGGCAGAGGGAAAATCAAAACACATATAAAAAATTTATATCACGCAGGGCAATACAATTTTCCTGGTGCCGGGATAATTACAGTTAGTATTTCGGGAAATTTATGTGCAGAAATGATTTTAAAAGAACATCTAAAAAACTAAAATAATGAAAATAGTTGCAATAAATGGAAGTCACACAGGCAAAAAAGGATACACCCATTTTTTAATTGAAAAATTATTTTCTGGTGCAAGAAATAAAGGTGCAAATTGCGAAGAAATTACACTTGCGGAATTGAAAATTAATATTTGTAAAGGCTGTGGAATATGTAATAACAAGAAGCATCTTTTAAAATGTATTTACGAGGAAAAAGACGATGTAGAAATGATTTTTAATAAAATGCGAGAAGCAGATATTATTATTTATGCAACGCCTATCTATGTTTTCAATATGTCTGGGTTAATGAAAGTTTTTATTGACAGAATGAATTCGACAGGCAATAGTGAAGATTTTAGATTATCAAATAGTGGATTATTTTTTCACCACATAAGTAAAGATATTTATTCAAAACCTTTTGTTACGCTAATTTGCCACGATAGTTTTGAGAACGAAACATCGAAAAATGTAGTTTCATATTTTAAAACATTTTCACGCTTTATGGATGCACCACAAGTAGGCACAATTATTAGACGTTCGGGAAAACTTATAGGTTACGGTAAAGATTTAAAGAAAGAAAAACAATATCCAAAAATATCAGAAAGTTATAACGCAATTGAGTTTGCAGGAGCAGAACTTGCAACAAAAGGAAAAATAAGCAAACGAAACCAAAAAATAGCAAGTCAAGATATTATTCCAGTTCCATTTTTTAGTATTTTGAAAAATTTTAAAGGATTTAAAAGAAAAGCAATTAAAAAGTTGGCAGAATGAATTTAATAGAAATTTGGAAACAAGTTAAACAACTTGGAATAACCAAAGAAATGCCTATTTACAAGCAAAAAAGCACAATGTTTTTTAATGTTGCAATGAGAATTTATATTGTTTTTCTATTGGTTTTGTCAGGAATAATGTTTTTTGTAAAAGACTTAACAATTATTCCTATAAGTTTTATTGCAGGAATTCCAATTATTGCATTTTCGTTATTTTTAAACTCAAAAGGCAAAGTAAATCTTTCAGCTTTGCTTATGGCAATAATTTTTCCAATATATTTTATTGCACTATCAATAATTTCAAAATCAAATGGAGAAGGAACAGAATTCTTCTTTTATCTATTTCCACGATTTGGAATAATTGTAATCACATTAATCTCATTTGTTGTATTAGGATTTAACAATCTAAGAAAAGCATTTTTAGGAATAATTATTGGCATTCTAAGCTTTGTTCTTTTCGACAAGATACATATACTATTTAATCTTTCTATTTATCAAACAGATTTTGAAATTTCAAATCTGAAATATGTAATTTATATAATTGGAGCCTTATTTCTGTTTTTTATTGTAATAATTACATTCTTACAAAGAATTAATTTTCAATACGAGAAACTTGTTGTAGCTCAAAAAGAAAATATTGAAAAAACACATCACGAAATTAGTGAAAGTATTAATTATGCAACACGTTTGCAACAAACTATATTACCTGACAAAAAATTACTTAATAAATATTTTAGCGATAATTTTATACTATTTAAACCAAAAGATAAAGTTTCTGGCGATTTTTATTGGTGGACACATGTAAAAAAACATACTATAATTACCGCTGCCGATTGCACAGGACACGGAGTGCCAGGGGCTTTTATGAGCATGCTTGGGGTTTCGTTTTTACGAGAAGTAGTTCAAAAAAAACAAATCACAAATTCTGGCGAAATATTGAATAAACTAAGAACCGAAGTAATAAAAGCCTTGAAGCAAAAAGGAGAATTAGGCGAACAAAAAGATGGAATGGATATAGCAATAATCTCAATTAATCACGAAAATAATATTGTTCAGTTTTCGGGAGCAAATAATCCGCTTTACATTTTAACAAATAGGGAATTGACAGATTTTAAACCACTTGAAGGCTTTGAAAACTTCTATGAAATAAAACCTGATAAAATGCCAATTGCCATTTATGAAAAGATGGATAATTTTACAACTCACGAAATACAATTAGAGAAAGGCGATATTCTATATATGTTCTCTGATGGATATGCCGACCAATTTGGAGGTCCAAAAGGAAAGAAATTTAAATACAAGCCGTTTAAGCGATTATGATCAGAAAACAGAGATAAGCCAATGAAAGAACAAAAAGAGCTTTTAGATAAGGCTTTTGAGTCTTGGAGAGGTGATTTAG
>QMPG01000522.1 GCA_003648455.1 Bacteroidota bacterium | reverse complement strand
TTTAAATTTTTATAAAATGAAAAAAATCATAATATTATCTTTTATCTTTTTATTTTTTGCAGGCATAAACAATAATGCAAATGCACAAAAAGAAAATCCAAAAACTGTTATTCATACATACCTATGTAAAACAGAGAATAGAAGTATAAATAATGGGGAGTTGAAAGTAACGCATTCCGGCATGGACAAAAATTCTAATTGGAATGCTGGTGGCCATTCATACAACACTGAAGATGGAACCTATGCATATACAACAAGAACCTATTTCCCGTATACTTATATTGCAACAAGTGCAAGCGTATCAGGAAGCAATTCTGATGGTCGTTTTTCAGGAACGGTGTATAAAGAAAGCCCTTTTGGTACCCAACTTATATATGATGTGGATCTTTATGTTCTTATTAAATTTTATGGTGGACCTATACAAGAAGCTGAAGCTGCACTTATGTCAATGCCTTAACAATTGATATATTTATAATATTGCATTTCAAGAAGTAACTGCTTTTTATTGTAGCATATCTTAAAATGCAACCTTAAGATGCTATTTAAAAAAAAATAGCATCTTAATTTATCAACTAAATAAAATTTCTTAAAATGAAAAATAAAAAAATTTTATCAATATTATTTACCTTACTAATAAGTTATGGCTATGCACAAGAAAATTGGTCTTTTTACAATAGCACAAACACCCCAACAATTGGGCCAATTGATAATGCTGTTATAGACATCACAACAGACACCGCCGAAAACCTATGGTTTGCAACCATTAACGGTTTAAGCAAATATGACGGAACAAAATGGGAATCATTTTTATATTCTAATGATTATTATGGTGCTGATTATAATAAAATTATAATTGACAAAGAAAATACAATATGGTTAAGTAGTCCTTTTGAATTTGGAAATTTTTACAGAATAAAAAACAACAAGTATGAAGAAATTTGTGAAGGAAAACACATATATGATATGGCATTAGACACCTCAGGACATATATGGTTAGCAACCTTACATGGTTTGCTTGAATATACAGATGATAAATTTATTGATTATAGTGATGAACATGAATTATTAGACGAATTGTCTTCAATCTCATTTGATAAAAACAACAAACTTTGTGTGGGAACATTTCAAAACGGAATATTATACAAAAAAGATACATGTTGGATAAATATTTCAGAAGCAGATGGATTAATCAGCAATGAAGTTAATGACATAGATTTTGATAATGAAAATAATTTGTGGGTTGCTACTAATTCAGGGGTAAGTTGTTATAGTAGTGAAGGCATTACAAATTACACTTCTCAAGATGGTTTGTGTTCAAACTCTATTGAAAAAGTTTATGTTGACAACGAAAATTTCATCTGGTTTTCTTCACAGGATAGTGGATGCTGCTATTTTAACGGTAATAATTTTATTGTCTACAATACACAAACAGGACTTAAAGATAACTTCATTCGATCAATATTTAAAGATAAAAAAAAGGGGGTCTGGATTGCATATTATGATGAAGGTGTTGATTATTTAATAAATGATAAAATAATAAATTATTCGGGTAATGGAATTAACCATATCGATTGTTTATTTGAAGACCAGAATAATAATATTTGGGTTGGAACACGGCAAGGAGGAATAAACGTGTTTGACGGCACTAATTGGAAAAATTATAACTTCTCAAACGGATTTATAAATAATACAATTTATTGTATTACAAGCGATAATCAACAAAATATTTGGATTTCTGTTCCTGATGGTTTAGCTAAATATGACGGAAATAAATTTGAATACATTACAAAAGAAGATGGTTTGCCGGGAAAATATAATTTAACCATGTATTTTGATAATAAAAATAATTTGTGGTTAGGAACTGCAAAAAAGGGAGTGTTTAAATTTGATGGAAAAAAATGGACAGCATATAATAAAACAAATAGTCTTATTCGTGAAAGAGTTGAAGCTATTTGCCAAGATGATGACGGAAATATGTGGTTTGGTGCTGCCGATTCTTCTTCTATGTGGGACGGAGTAATCTGTAAATTTGATGGAAATAATTGGTATTCCTACCATCCAATACAAGGATATGCATCTTCTATTCTTAATGATTCTGAAGGTAATCTTTGGTTTGGTTTACGTGCAAGTATGTTTAAAGACACTTCAATATTAAAATATGATGGGGTAAATTGGGAACCTATATTATTAAATTTGGATGAACCTTATACTGATTAAAACAATTATTACAGATATAGCAGAAGATAATAATGGTAATATTTGGTTTGGCAGGTGTTGGGATGGTGTTTCAATTTATAAGCATGGCAAATGGGAGCATAAATACCCTGAAGAAGGTTACCCTGTAAGTACAACAAATGCAATTCTGCAAGACCATACAGGCAACATTTGGCTTGGTTCCTATTGGAACGGGATATATAAAATTAATTATCATAATGACATAAAGGACATAAAAAAAAAGGAACGTTTTAAAATATCCCCAAATCCGGTAAAAAATGTTCTGCACATAAAAAACGATAATGTTCTTATTAAAACTACACAGGTTGAGTTATATGATGTAAACGGTAAATTGCTTTATACCAATTATTATCATTCTAATTACGAGCTTAACATGAGTAGCTATCCAAAAGGTGTTTATATAGTTAAACTAAAATATTTCAATTATGTTTATACTAAAAAAATTGTGAAAGAGTGAGAGTAATAAGTTTATAAAGTAAAAAGTTTAAAGTTCATAAAGTTGAGCCTACTCAGAAAAGTCAAAAAAGTACGTCATTGCGAAAGAGGAACGACTGAAGCAATCTTTTTAAGCAACTGTTTTTATGATAATTGAGATTGCTTCACTTCGTTCGCAATGACAAATTTTAAGCTAAACCTTGTGGGTTTTTGCAACTAATATTTAAGACCTTCCAGCGTCCGAAGGACCTGGAAGCGTCGGATTAATTAGAACTAAACCCATACGGTTTCTGTTATTAATATTCTTCATTAAAAATTAAACTATTAATAAATTTCAAGCTAAACCTTGTGGGTTTTTGCAAACATAAAAGCTCTAAACTGTTAAAAAAAATATTTGTTTCTTAAAAATAAAATTTGTTATTTTAGTAAATAATTTCTTAATCTCTTATGAATTTAATTAATTACATAAAGCACAAAACACTCAAACCCCT
>QMPG01000521.1 GCA_003648455.1 Bacteroidota bacterium | reverse complement strand
TGGGAATTTCATTAACCCCAAATTTGGGTATTACTAAATCGGGGTTTCCCGCTTTGCACCCCACTATCTATCACACATTCATACAATTCACTTCGTTTTTGCATGAATAAAGCGGGTTAATATCAGCTAATCAAAAAAAAAATCAATAAAAAATTTGTTTTTAATTTAAAACTATTTACTTTTGCAGTGTATTAGTAAAGTATTACACTATTAAACTAAGATACTATGATAGAAATAAAAAATTTAGAGTTTGCTTATAAAAAGAAAGCAAAATTATTTGATGACCTAAACCTTGAATTGTCCTTAGGAAATATTTATGGGTTATTAGGGAAAAATGGTGCAGGTAAAACCACTCTTTTAAAACTGATGACAGGCTTACTCTTTCCTCAGTCGGGTGAATGTCTTGTATTAGAGGAACGTGCAAGCAAAAGGGATGCAAAAATATTAAGTGAAATATTTATCGTACCCGAAGAATTTGATCTTCCTGCTATTACAGTAAATAGCTATTTAAATTTAACTGCTCCTTTTTATCCTCGTTTTAACAAAGCTCAATTTTACGAGTATATGAATGATTTTGAGATTTCTGAAAATGATAATATTAAAAATTTATCTTTTGGTCAAAAAAAGAAATTCTTACTTGCATTTGGTATCTCAACAAACACAAAATTGCTTATTCTCGACGAGCCGTCTAATGCTTTAGATATACCATCAAAAAGTCAGTTTAGAAAAATTATTGCTTCGTCAATTAACGAAGATAGAAGCGTTATAATCTCATCCCATCAGGTTCGTGATTTATCAAGCTTGTTAGACAACATAATTATTGTGGATAATGGTAAAATTATCTTTAATCATAATGTTGAAGATATTTCAAAAAAATTAGTCTTCAAAAAAGCAAAAGATGCAGAAATTAATAACGAACTGTATTCAGAAGAAATTCTTGGAGTTAAATATGCCATTCAGAAAAACAAAAACAATTCGGAAACTAATATTGACTTAGAAATGCTTTTTAATGCAGTTATCAATAATCCAGAAAAAATTAATAACGAATTTTAAACATATCCATCATGACACAAAATAAAACAATTAATTTAAAAAGATTATTTTTATTTTTAAAAAGATATTTTTTTATAAATAAAAAAACGCTAAGTATTGCATTTGGTGGCATTTCTGCTGCTGTTGTTATTATTTTAATGTTTGCCGCTTATAAAACAAATTCTTTCAATTCAGATATGCTTTTATCAACTGTTCTTCCAATCTATTTTTTAGGCGGTTTAATTTTTACCAGCTCTTCTTTTAAGGAACTGCACGACCCAAAATCAGCTTATAGCTTTTTAACTTTCCCTATATCAAATTTGGAAAAACTAACAGGATTATGGTTGTCAACTTCTGTATTATTCTCAATTGCATCAATTGCCACAATTTATATTATTAATATTTTAGTAAGTGTATTATCATCACAATTATTTGATTTTCAACTTCAAATTGGCAATATTTTTGTTGCTGAGTTATTTCAAAAAATTGGTAGTTATATTGTTTTTCAGTCAATATTTTTACTTGGAGCCATTTATTATAGAAAAAACAATTTTCTTAAAACAATTATGGCAATGTTTGTCGTTTTTTCAATATTTGCATTATTGATAGGCTTAACAGGGCGAATACTATTTTCTGACTATATGGGAGCTCACGACTTCAACATCAATAGTGATAATTTCCCAGTTGATATTCAATTTACTCTCAAAAATACAATACCTCAGATATTAAAATTCACATATTGGTATTTACTAGCTCCATTTTTCTTAACTGTTTCGTATTTCAAACTTAAAGAAAGACAAATTTAAAAAAACAAAACTATGGAATTTAAAGACTCACAACCAATATATATCCAGATAGCAGACTATTTTTGCGAAAATATTTTGTTGAAAAAATGGAAAGAAGGAGAAAAAACACCTTCTGTGCGACAAGTTGCAATAACAATGGAAGTAAATCCTAACACAGCACTACGAACTTTTAATTACTTGCAAGATATGGGAATTATCTATAACAAAAGAGGTGTTGGCTATTTTGTTAGCGATAATGCTTATATGAAAACCCTAGAGTTAAAAAAAGAAAAATTTGTTAACACTGATTTACCATTCCTTTTTAAATCAATAAAAATGCTTAACATCAGTTTTGACGAATTAAATAAATTGTTTTTAGAATATTGCAAAAAAAATTAATTATTATTTTAAAACTGGAAATTTTGAACTTGAAATTTGGAAGTATTATAAAAACCGAAAAAAATCAAATAGCCATAATTCCTAATTCATAATTTAAATTATAAACACATGAAAACAAGTAATAAAATATTATTATCAGGATTTTTATTAGTATTTGTCGCTACATTAATATTTCTTTTCTATATTAAATCAAATATAAAAGGAATAAAAGGAGACGGACAAATAATTATAGAAACTAGAGAAACACCCTCATTTTCGGGTATTAAAATAAAAAACCGGATAAAAGTAAAATTTACACAAGATTCTTTACAAAAAATAATTGTTAAGACAGATAATAATTTAATGAATTTGATAAAAACCGAAGTTAAAAATGACACTCTAAATATCTATGCGGCTGAAAAATATTCTGTTATGGACACAATAATAGTAGAAGTTACTTCAGATAAAATTAAATTTATTGATTTATCACAAAGCAGTGAATTTAAAGGGTTGAATAAAATTTCAGGAGACACAATTACTTTTAATATAAATAGCTGGAGTAGGTTAAATGCCGATATTGATTTTACATATCTTAATTGCAAAGCAGCATCAATGAGTATTGTAAATTTATCGGGGAATGTTGAAACTTTAAAATTAATTAATAATTCGAGTAGTAAATTTTTAGCTAACAATCTTTTAGTAAAAAACTGTTTTGTTAATTCAAAAATGCATTCTAGAAGTGAAATAAATGTAAGCAAAGAACTTACTGTAGAAGCAAAAGGCAATAGTAAAATTAAATATTCAGGCAATCCTGCTTTAAAAGGGGTTGGAATTAAAAGTGGAGCAAGTCTAATAAAATTTAAAGAATAAGAAGGGTCAATTTAAAATTAGGGTGGATTATAATAAAATAATTATTGCTGTCCGATAAATTTTAAAACTTTCTAAATATTTAAACAGGACGTACCT
>QMPG01000520.1 GCA_003648455.1 Bacteroidota bacterium | reverse complement strand
TTTGCTAATTCTGTTTTTCCAACTCCTGTTGTTCCTATAAATAAAAACGAACCAATAGGTCTATTAGCATCTTGCAAATCGGCTTTCGAGCGACGAACAGCATCAGATACAACCTGTATTGCTTCTTCTTGACCAATAACACGTTTATGTAATTCGTCCTCTAAATGCAGAAGTTTGTTTCTTTCGCTACTAAGCATTTTACTTACAGGAATACCCGTCCAACGAGCCACAACCTCTGCGATATCTTCGCTTGTAACTACTTCCTTTATTAAGGAGTTTTCCTTATTAGCATTAAGTTCTTTTTGCAATTTTTCAAACCTTGCCTCTTCTTCTTTAATCCTTCCATATCGTAATTCTGCTACCAAGCCAAAATCTCCCTCACGCTCAGCTTTATCGGCTTGCTGCTTGTAATTTTCAATTTTTTCTTTAGACTTTTGAGCTTTATCTGCTAAATCTTTTTCACTTTTCCACTTTGCATAAATATGCTCTCTCTGTTCTTTTAAATTTGCTAATTCTTTATTTATTGATGAGATTTTAACCTTGTCTTTTTCTCGTTTAATAGCTTCTAATTCAATCTCGTATTGCATTATCTTACGGTCTAAAACATCTAATTCTTCTGGTTTAGAATTAATTTCTAATCGTAATTTTGCCGCTGCTTCGTCCATTAAATCAATTGCTTTATCGGGTAAAAACCTATCAGAAATATAACGCTGAGATAATTCTACTGCCGAAATAATAGCACTATCTTGAATTCTTACTTTATGATGCGATTCGTATTTTTCTTTAATACCACGTAAAATAGATATGGCACTTTCTCTGTCTGGCTCATCAACCATAACTTTTTGAAATCTACGCTCCAAAGCCTTATCTCTCTCAAAATATTTTTGATATTCGTCTAAGGTGGTTGCTCCAATTGCACGCAATTCACCACGAGCCAACGCAGGTTTTAATATATTTGCAGCATCCATTGCTCCCTCGCCTTTTCCTGCACCTACAAGCGTGTGTATTTCGTCAATAAACAAGATTATTCTACCATCTTCGTCGGTAACTTCCTTAACAACCGCCTTTAAACGCTCTTCGAATTCGCCTTTGTATTTTGCACCTGCTATTAAGGCTCCCATATCTAATGAGTAAACAATTTTATCTTGTAAATTTTCAGGAATGTCGCCTTTTACCATTCTGTGAGCCAATCCTTCTGCAATAGCGGTTTTTCCTGTTCCAGGTTCACCTACAAGTATCGGATTATTTTTAGTTCTTCTTGATAGTATTTGCAAAATCCTTCTAATTTCATCATCTCTACCAATAACAGGGTCTAATTTGCCATCGTTAGCCAATTGGTTTAAATTTTTCGCGTATTTATCAAGCGAATTGTATGTGTCTTCTTGACTTTGCGAAGTAACATTTTTACCTTTTCGCAATTCATTAATTGCCGAAGATAAATCTTTATCATTAATGTTGTTATCTTTCATTAATTTAGATACATCGTCTTTCGATTTTAATATTGCCAACAACAAATGCTCTATTGAAACATATTCATCTTTCATCTTTTTGGCAATATTAGCAGCGTCATTCAGCGTTTTCCCTGCACCACGAGAAAGCATAATTTCACCACCTTCTACTTTTGGGAAACTCTGAATAATACTGTCTAATGTTTTTTGAAATATATCTGCATTAACGCCAAGTTTTCCAAGAATAAAAGGCAATACATTCTCGTCAATTTCAAAAATCGCTTTTAATATATGTGCGTTTTCTATTTGCTGATGCGAGAAACCCTGTGCTATCTGCTGAGCTTGCTGTATCGTGTCTTGCGACTTTATAGTAAAATTATTTAAGTTCATTTTTTTAGTTTTTTATTATTAGAATTTTTAAATTGTTCTTCGAAAAAAAGATTTTTTATTGAATCCATTTCAAAAAACAAATCGTTCATCTTTTTATGATTATTTCTATATCTTTCTATAAAAAAATCATTATTGTAAAAATCGTATTGCATTAACGAATCTTGAAAAAAGAAATCATCAAAAAATGGGTCAGATGAAAATCCAAAATTCATATTAAGATGATTTTTGAAATTAGACATAATACTGTCTTCAAGAAGAGAATCTCCATCAATATTTGAATAATAATACGAATAAGTAGAATCGTATTTAACTATATTACCGTTTTCGTCATACTCCTTATTTACTTTTACTTCTGTTTGTGGTTGATTGATAGTTTCTTTTGATGTGTTATTTGCCTCCTCATTGTTTTGTCCTTTACAACCAGAAAGAACCATTGATGAGAGAAACAAACTGATAATTATCTGTTTCATAGTTCTAAATTTTAAAGTTAAACAATTATAAATAAGAGCCGACAATCTGCCTGTCGGCTCTTATAAATTTAATTATGATATTTCAATTCTTTTTGGTGGCTTTGGTTTAGCCTCTTCCTTTTTAGGAATTAAGATGTTTAAAATACCATTGTCGTATTTGGCTTTAATTTTTTCTCTTTCAACTAATACTGGTAGAGCAAACGACCTTGTGAACGACTGATAAGAAAACTCTCTTTTAGTTACTCTTTCGTCATCTTTTTCTTCTGTTTTGACTTTCTTTTCAGACGAAATAATTAAAGTATCGTTTTCTACTTCGATATTGAAATCTTTTTTATCGAAACCAGGTGCTGCTACCTCTACCACATATTCATCGGTATTTTCTTTAATGTTTACCGATGGTAAAGTAGTGTTAGTGTCAGAAAAATGTCTGTTGTTCCAGTCAAGCATATCATTGTCAAAAAAACGGTCAAATACACTTGGGTGATTGTTTGAAAATTTCACTAAGTTCATAATATATCCTCCTTATTTTTTAAGTTAAAAATACAATTAATTTGAATTTCGAAATTCACTTAAAAAAATACAAAGAATATTCCATTTGTGATTTACTGACAATATTGCTGATTTTTTACAATAACACCTGTCATTGTGTCTATTTAGTACTTTCTTTCTAATACAGGCTAACGTTTGATATACTGAGCGGAATGGAATTAAAAAACACCCCTTTCCAAAATCCGATATAGCAAAAGTATTGTTTTTTCTTTTTTCTCGTTAATAAATGCAAAATCAATGCTCTTCTAAACCAAATTACTTGCCGGTGCTTTAATATTAACTATATCTTTATCTGGACATATAGTCAAAACGCATTT
>QMPG01000519.1 GCA_003648455.1 Bacteroidota bacterium | reverse complement strand
GCTGATATTGAATTAATCATTAAGGCTACATGTGCAGCATCTTTTGCAAATAGAGAGAAAACACGAGCTATTATCATAAAGAAAGGTGCTCCCGGAGGATGACCAACTTCTAATTTAAATGATGTTGCTATAAATTCACCACAATCCCAAAAACTTGCTGTTGGTTCAACAGTGCTAAAATAAGTAAAGGCTGCTATTGAAAAGGCTAACCAACCAAAAATAATGTTAATTCTTTTATAATTCATCGTGTTTGTTTTTTATATATAATTTTATCAAAAAAATTCTTAGTGTAATTTAAAAAAACAAAAATAATCTTTTTATTTAACTTTGATAATAATAATTTATTGTATGAGTGAAAATAGTGTAAAAGGAATTTTTTAGTTTTTAAAATTTGAGACTACTCCAAAACAGCTAAAAGGCTTGTTTCAATATAAAAGCACGACAAAATACTGATAGTCTGAATAATATAAAAACTGTCAGATTTCAATAATTTAAAATGTAACTTTTAGGAGAGGAATCAAATATAAAAAGTTTAATCCTCATATTTAATAATTTGATAAATATCTTTAATGTTAAACAATTTAATTCCAAAAGCAAAAATAGCGCTTAAAACAATCATTATTGAAAGACTAAAAATCCAGTTGTAAGGTAAATCTTTTGTTATCTGCCCCAATATAAAAATTCCGGCTACATAAATAATAATTGTCGTTATAAGTTTTAAATTAATTTTGAACTTGAATATTTTTTTAGAAATTAAAATCTGAGATATTGCAATAAATGACTGAGTTGATAAATTTGCTATTGCAGAACCCAATGCTTTATATTTAGGGATTAATATAAAATTGAGAGTTAAATTTATTACAACTCCAAAAGCTGCCAACGTGTTTAGCCTTTTCATGCTACCATTGGCGGTGAGCAGTGTGCCAAAGATATAGCTTGTCGACACAAAAACATAAGCAAACATTAACACTCCAAAAATAGTTGACGATATTTCAACATGGTTATGATACAATAATGCCATTATTTCTTTACGATAAAAAAACGAAGATATTGAAACGATTATTGAAGGTATAATTATTAGTGAAAAAGAAAGTTGTGTTAGTTGATTTACAGCTTGTTTTTGTTTTATCATCTTGGCAAACATAGGAAGTAATAAACCTGCAAAGAGTAATGAGAACATTGAGGCAGCATCTAAAATTCGAAAAGCTTGTGCATATATTCCGGCTTGTTTTCCCCCATCGGTTAATAATCTTTCCAATAAAACTCCGTCAAAACGAGTGTAAAACGACATAAGCAATACTAATAATGCATAAGGAAAACTTTGTCGTAGAATTATTGTTAAAAATTTCCAATTAAATTTCAACTTAATATATTCGGCTTTCGACAAAACTATTAAAAAAGCAACAATTGCAGTTATTGTGTATGACGCTGTTTGAGCATAAATAAACCATTCAATTTTAAAAGGGGTTTTTGTTACATTTCCCCAAAGCAAAACACTGCATATTATTATCATCAGGCTACGGTCGAGAACAGACATTAAACTATCAGTTTTGAAAAAATGTAAACCGCTTATGTTTGACCTTAAGTATAAAATAAATGACAACAAAAATTGATTAAATGCTAGAACAAACAACAACTTCATTTGCTCGATATTATAACCCCACAAAAAAGCTATTGCAACACTAATTATTAAATAAAAAATACCTAATAAAAATTTTAGTACAACAATGTTTGATAAATGTTTGCTTAATAATTGATTGTTTTGTGCAATATTTCTATTGTTATAATTGGTAATACCTATATCTAACAATATGTTTAAAATGAGAGAAAAATTAAATAAGGCAAAATAAAGTCCATATTGTTGCTCACCAACAACGTTTTGAACTGTTCGGTCAATACCAAATACCCAGAATGGTTTAATTAGCAGATTAAGAAATATTAATAGTGCAAGATTTGTTACAAATTTCTTTTTCAAAATTAATTTATATTATTATACTTTTTTATATAATTTAGTGGAATTATGAAAACTACTAAAGTAATACTAATTTTTTTAAAATAGTTAATAATTTTTAAATTATAAAATCCCATTGTTTTGTTTACTAAGTGGACAAGAAAAAAAATAAATAAATGAAGATTGCAGTTAATACACGGCTATTGATTAAAGATAAATTAGAAGGGATTGGTTGGTTTACTTTTGAGACTTTTAATAGAATTGCAAAGAATCACCCTGAGCATGAGTTTATTTTTATTTTTGACAGAGCTTTTTCCGATGAATTTATTTTTTCGTCGAATGTTACTCCGGTTGTAATTCATCCTCAGTCAAGGCATCCTTTTCTTTGGTATATTTGGTTTGAACATTCTTTAACAAAACGTTTTAAAAAAATAAAGCCAGACTTGTTTGTTTCTCCTGATGGTTTCCTTTCTTTATCGAGTAAGATTCCTTCTTTTGCGGTTATTCATGACATAAATTTTGTTCATCAACCAAAAGACTTACCCTTTTTGGCAAGAAAATATTACAATTATTATTTCCCGAAATATGCAAAAAAAGCAAAGCGGGTTGCAACAGTTTCCGAATTTTCAAAGAAAGACTTGTGTGAAAATTATCAATTAAATCCTGATAAAGTTGATGTTGTTTATAATGGTGTGAATAAAATATACTCACCTGTTAGTGAGAGTGATAAAAAGACAGCAAAAGATAAATATACAAAAGGCAGCGATTTTTTTGTTTTTGTTGGTGCTCTTCATCCACGCAAAAATGTATCGAGACTTTTACTTGCGTTCGATGAGTTTAAAAAGAGCAGTAAATCGGATATAAAGTTAGTTGTTGTTGGCGATTTTATGTTTAAAAATAAAAATTTAAAAAATGTTTATTCAAATTTATTTTATAAAGACGATATCATTTTTACCGGACGACTGTCTCCTAACGACTTGCGTTATGTTTTAGGCTCGGCATTAGCATTAACTTTTGTGCCATATTTTGAGGGTTTTGGTATTCCTATTATTGAAGCAATGAGTTGTGGCGCTCCTGTTATAACTTCAAACGTTACTTCAATGCCCGAAGTAGCGGGCGATGCTGCTTTGTTGGTAGATCCGTTTTCGGTTGAAGAGATAAAAAATGCAATGCTCAAAATAGCGAAAGATAATAATTTGCGAAACGATTTAATAAAAAAAGGTT
>QMPG01000518.1 GCA_003648455.1 Bacteroidota bacterium | reverse complement strand
GATTTTCTTCTAATTCGATTAAGCGAAAAAGAAAATCTAACTTATTTTTGCAAAATAGTTGTCTAAAGATGGGGAGTAGTTAACTCATTGTATAGATAGTCTTTCTCAGGTCCTCTTATTGGTAATGTGATTTTCATAATATTTGCGCTAACGGTTTTGGCTATGCGTAGTGCGGGGTTTTGAAAAGCCACACTTTCTGTTTACTACTAATTTTATTTATTTCTATAAGGCTAAATTAAGGACTTTACCCGCATTGCGTATAGCCTTTGTTACCCACCGTACTTTTTTGTATTCAGTCTGTTACGTTAATCTTTATGTGAATATTTCATTGAAAATCTCATCCATTCTTTTTTCAATGTCAATATCACCTAATTCCGAATGTGGTATTCCAAGATTTTCTAAAACCGTCTTAAACCTTTTAAAACCAACTTCATTTCTCATTTCAACCCATTCAACATTTAATTGTTCTAACTGGGCTTTATTTTGGTCTGAAAGTTTGTCTGCTACAAATACGGCACTATCTCTAGCAATAACTGCATCTGCACTTTCAGGGTTTCCTTTACCCATTAATTTAACTTCACATTTGTATTCTGTATCGTCAAGACGTAGAAAGAAGTCGATTTCTCTATTTACTTCACCTTTCTTAATTTTCTTTGCTCTTGGTTTGATAGAATAATTTTCAATTGGGACATTGTAAAGTTTACACAAAGTAATCATTAAAGGTCCTTCTGTTTGTTTACCCGCAGTACTCCATAAACCACCACGCAATGCTGCACGCTTTACTGCTAATGTATTAATCACTATTAAACTTTCATTAATATCCAATTCAACACTTACCTTGTTAAATTTGATTTGAAGCGAAAGGTTTAGGTCTTCTACCTTTGTTAAATCGTCAATTGCTTTGTAAAGAGTGTCATAATGTTCATAGGATGCATCAATTACAACTTCTCTTGTACCGGAATTGTACATATTCGTAATGGTCTTTTTGTTTAAGCCCGAATTTATTGCTATTTCTTCTGGTGATAATTCCAGACTTAACATTTCCTTTTTGTACCAATCAATGTCAATGTCTTGATTATTTAGTTTTGCTTCTGCAACTTGCTTGAAAAATTCTATTGCAAATTGAAGAAATTCGGCATTTATTAGAGTTACAATCTCAATTCTGTAATCATCTCCATTTATAAGTTTTCTTACAATGTTTTTTGTTACTTGTTCGGTTAATGTCATTTTATTGTCTCTTTAAATTCATCTAATGTTAAAAATTTACTCTCTATTTCATTGAAAAGACTGGTGTCATTTTTTTTCAAAAATGACTTCATATATTCGAAATAATTTGCTTCTTGCTCTGTAAGAAAGAAAAATCTCTCTAAATGTTTTGCAGTTCTTCCAAATGTTCCACTACCAGCAAATGGGTCAAAAACTAAATCTCCTTTAAAAGAATAATATTCAATAACTCGTTTACATAATTCTACTGGAAAAACAGCAGAATGAACTTTGTCAAATTTTGGGTCAATTTCCCAAACATTTGAAGTCTCATATCCATCTTTCACTTTACTTTCTTTTACAGTATTCCAGTCGTATTGCCGGATATTCCAATCAATGAGTTTATCGGTTTGTTTTCTGTAAACCATTAAATACTCTGTTCTTGCATTTGGTTTATATGCAAGCGGTTTTCTGTGCTGTAAAAATCCGGCATTTCTATTCTTAACGCTTGCTTCAGGTTTAACCCAGATTATATCATCTATGAATTCCCATCCCATTTCCATTAAAAAATGATGGATATCGAAAGGAATCGGATATCTTTTTGAAGAATGTTGTCGACTTATTCTTGGAACAATTACCGGTGAAGTATTAACTATTAGAAAACGACCTTCTTTGGTTTTATCGTAGGTTAATTTAAAAACTTCTTCTAAAAAATTTAGATATGCTTTATAACTTGGATAAATTGAATAATCACGGGCGTTGTAATAAGGTGGAGAAGTAAAAGTTAAATGAAAACTCTCATCAGGGATTAGTTTTAAAGTGTCTCTTACATCACCGAGAACAACGGTGTTTTTCAGATAATCATAAGATTCCGGATGTTTAAGTTTATCTTTTGAAATATTCTTTTTATTGAAGTATTCTTTTCTAATTACAGTTTGAATTGTTTCATTTTCGTGTTCTATTAGTATTTTTAGTTTATTATCAATTTCTCCATCACCCTTAAACACAAGTAAGCCCCTAATTGCTTGGCTAATAATTTTTGGGTCATTATCCGTAAGCATTTCAATTAATGCGGGAATTGCTTTTTTACTTCTCATTCTTCCAATGGCCGAAACCGCTTCTCTGCGAACATCTGTTGAATTGTCCTTTTTTGCAATTTGTAAAAGAATAGCAATGTTCTTTTCATTCTTGACTTTCCCTATTGTTTTAATCGCATTTAGCCGTATTTTTTTATTTTCACTTTGAAGTAAATCTTGCACCCAACTGTCGTCAAAGTCATCCGGTAAATATCCCAAATTCTCAAGGATAAACACGATGCTTTTATCATCGTTTCTAGTTTCCACGAGTTTTTTTAAATCCCCGTTGCCGTTTGCTTTTACCTTTGATACATATTCTTTTGTAAGCATTTTTATTCTTTTAAAAAGTTAAATTAATCTGTTTGGTATTTCTTTGCTTAATATAGTTTAGTTTCTTTTCAGCAAGTTGTAAAACTTCGTTCGAGCAATTACTTTCGTAAATTTTATTAGCGATTTGTTCGCTAATGAATTCATTTTTTAGAATTTCTAAATCAAGATTGAATTTTTCTGCAATTCTCGGTAAAACTTTTTCATCAAGTTTTTTCTTTCCATTTTCAATCTTACTCAATGCTCCGCTGTCAATTCCAAGATACGCTGCAAGTTGAGTCAATGTTAGGTCATTTTTGACTCGAAGTTTTCTAATGTATTTTCCGAACGGTTCTTTCATTTTTGATTTTTTTGTCTTGTTATATATGTCTTGACAAAATTAACAAATTTCTTAAATGTGTACAATTCTTTTTTGTGAAATATTTTCTTTTTTCAGTATGGTGGGTAACGTTTAGTATATGAAAAGTAGCCTGATTTTTCGAACAGTTATCTTTCATTCCACGACGACCTTTTTTAAGAGTCGTAATTTGATTGTATGACTGTCCAGGCTATTTTTTATATACGCTGTT
>QMPG01000517.1 GCA_003648455.1 Bacteroidota bacterium | reverse complement strand
TAGTTACAGACGGAATTGCGACAACTGACGAGGCTTCGTTACAACATTCCAGTTCGGAACAAAATCAGAAAATCGTTTGGTAAAACGAGTAAAGTAATTGAGAATGCATTAGTGCTTTCGTCCAATGGGAATTCGCAGTGCTGACGCCAAAGTAGGTTTCCTGTTTCAGTTCAAATGGAAACAAATGATTGAGAATTATTGTTTCATTACAAAATTCCATAATGAAGTTTAAAAATTTCTTTGTTTTTAGGAAATTAAAATTCGCTTTAATAATTCCGGAATCCAAAACAACAGTGGGATTTGCTGTCAGTTAACTGAATAAAAAAACAAAGAAATTAAGAATAAGTACAGCGGTTAACAATAGCGCATACACCATAAGGGTTAAACTCAAAAAATCGAAAGTGGTAACATTAATTGAAATCCGACGATTATTGTAAATTTACTGCTTCGTAACGCCTTACGGTGCATCGCAGGGTCGTTATGCACTATAGCAAAAAAACAAAAACATGAAAACTTACATTTTAATTTCATTATTAATAATGACAATGTCTTGCACAAAAGACAATCAACAAGAAACGGAAAAAGAATTAGAATTGAATATTACCAAGACAGAATGGTACACTTCAATTTCGAATAATGGATTTGGAGAAGTATATTTAAAAATTGAAGGAAACGCAAATGGAGAATTAGTAACAATTGAAACAGGCGGAGATGGACTTGCAGGTTGCGAAGAAGTTAAATTAGACGATAAGAATAATTTTTCAGCAGAATTAATGATTTTATTTCATCCAAATTATGATTCGATTCCAAAAAAATACAGAACATATGTGAATGTTTATGAAAAATCAGAATCGCCAGACGTTGTTTATTGTAGGACAGGAACAGGTGAAAAAATTAGAGAAATGATTGAAAGCGATTATTTGATATTTGAAAAGTAAGAATAAAAAAGCTACAAGTGCATAACAAAAGCTAAAAATCATGGCGGGTAAAGTCGTAAATAGGTAAATTTGTGTCTAAACTTCTTTTGTCGATATTTGATAAATTTAGGTTTCAAAACCGCCACGCTTCTTAGCAAAACCGTTATAGGGCATAATCACTGCCAAGAAAAAGATAAGGAACATAAATTGAAGAAATAATGGACAAAGAAAAACTATTAAATCAGTTTAAACGGAAAAATAAAAAATTGTTTGAACTTAGTCAAAAAATTATAGTTACTGGACTAGAAGAAGATTGGAACTCAGAAACCAATGAAGTTATTGTACACAATCCTCCTATATATCAGATTGAAGTTTGGCGTCCATTTCTATTTGATGTTAGATTAATACCAACTGAATTTGATGGAATTAAAGTAGTTGACCAGTTTTTTGGTTCATACCCAAGTGAATTTCCAAGTGACAATGCTGCCCTTCCTCTTGAAGAATTTGAAGCACCTGAACGATATGTCAAATTTGTTAATAACAATATAGGATTAATTTCAAATAAAATAAAAATTCCAAATTTAACACGGGAAGAAGCATTAGATGCATTAACTGGTGATTTCAAAAAACATATTAATTGGTGTATTAAAATGAGAATTGATAGAGTAAACGAAGAAAAAGATAATATAGCCTTTTTCAATAAACTTTTATATGAAATAAGACAAGCCTATTATTTGTCGGACATATATAACATTTACAAAGAAAAAGAATGGTATTATTCTGTTACCTCGACTAAATTTTCAAAAAACAAACCTTTAATTGTAGGGTTAAATTGGGGTGTAGACAATAATTGGATTAATAACGGCAACAAATATTCGCCACAATGTAATTATCCTTTTTCTACTTTTGAAGGACTACATGATGATTTAGGGTCATTCAAAAGAACGATACCATTATTCCATAAATATTTTACAAGTGCTTTATTTGGAATGCAAACAAATTTATGTTTTTTTAGATCCGAGAAGGAAAACCAATTAACAAAAAAAGATATTGAATTATGTACTCCAATTTTTGATAAATTGATAAAATATACATCCCCTTCCTGTATTATAGTGTTTTCTAAAGAAGCACATAATTATTTTATAAATCGAGAGCATCGCAAAATAAATACTGAAAGCTTTTCAACTGATAAAAAAACAATATATTTTTCTAAAGGAAAAGTTATTATAAATAATAAAGAAATTGATTATTATCATTTACCACATCCAAATAGTTATAGATTTCATAAAACAGAATATATAGAAAAAGTCTGGGAACTTTGTTTCAGAAATATTCAATAAACGCCCTATAACAATGTATATAATTTATGGCAGGTGAAGTAGTAAATATGAGCATTTTAGATATAAATAAACATCGGTGTAAGTTGAAAGATTTGTGTTCCAAAAACCGCCACAAATCATATACTCACCGTTAGCGGTCAGCGTAAAAAAAGACACAGAAACATTGATGAGCAATGACTTTTAAACGATTAGATAAAAAAGATTATAAAAACCTAATGGGGACAAACGGTGATTCTGAGATTAATCGGAATCATTTGATTCTTCGTTTCCTTGACTTTGATTTTGACCCTGATTTGATAACTAAAAAACTCGGATTACAACCCTTATCAACTGGACAAAAAGGAGATGAATATTTTGTTGGCTTGCAAAAACAGATTTCTAAACTCAGAGATTGTAGTCATTGGGATTATGAATGGAAAATTAATTCAAATGATTTCATCGGCGATTTGATTGACAAATTTTTTAACGAGATTATAATTCCAAGATTAGGTTCGATTAAGGAGATTGGTTTAAACTGCAAAACGATTAGATTTATAATAGTCCAATATTATTACACTGGACACAATCCTGGATATGGATTTGAAAAGGAGCAGATAAAGATATTGGCTAACATAAACGCTGAGATAGATATGGATATTTATTGTTTATGTGATGATGAATAAAAACGCCGAACCGCTAACAGCAAATAATATCCCATAGCCGGTTTAAAGGTAATCAAGGAAAATGAATAGAATTTTAAACATACAAGTAATCAACAAAAATCCTGCGAACAAACGGCTACGGGGCATATTTGCAACACGTTAACTGCAAGGCTGGTTTCCCAAATAGACCAAGGTGACTTCTTTAGAATTATCGTTCTTACAAATAGTAACAGACGGAAAGTTATTTTGAGAATAAACTTGCGGTACAAAATTGAAGTA
>QMPG01000516.1 GCA_003648455.1 Bacteroidota bacterium | reverse complement strand
TTCTTAATGATTCTGTTAAAAGTAAATCTTTCGATAATTTTAAAAAAGTGTATCAATCTTACATTTCTAATCTTCAAAACTGGTCTGAGCCAGATCTAAATCCAACATTATTCTCTTATAAAAATGAGATCCAAAAACTCTCTGAAATTTACATTAATAATTACGATAGATTTGTTGAAGAAGTTTGGCCAATTGAAAAAGCAAAAATTCAGGGAAAAGTTCAAATTCTAAACAGTCGATTGTCAAAACTAAATTTTATCGAATTGTGGGATAATTTTACAAATCTTAAATTCCAATTTAATTATTATGACATAATTTTAAGTAGTGGTATAAAAAATGGACCAACAGCAAATTCTTTAGGCTACGAAAAAAACTGGTTTTATTATAATAATGACACTGATTGGTTAATCCAATTTATTTGCCACGAAACAGGAACTCATATTTTAATTAATTTGTTAAAGCAAATAATGATAGATAAAAAAGATAATAATTTTGATGAAGATTTTAATATTATGTATCAAGCTTATGAAAATCTTTGTAGTTTCTACAATCATTTTATCCTTAAAAGTGCTGGATTAAAACATAGTTATGAGATGAGAGATTACGATAGTGTTAGATTTTACAAAATCTTCGATCGCATCATTTCAAAGAATAAAAACATTTCAGCTGAGATTTTATATCGTGAAGGGATTAATGAATATAAGAAAAACGTTGCCTAACAAGCGCATCGGCAGTTCGGTCTCGCAGTGTTTTCGTCCTGAGCCTTCCGGCTCAGGTATTTGGCTGTTTGTTTTGGCGTGATCATTCTGATCACGCCGCATGCGCAGAACATTAGCAGAAATTATTTAGGAGAATTAGATGAATGAATCTATTAAAAAATTTATATTAGCTTTTGTTGTAATCAATATTTTTTCGGTTCTTCTTTTTTCACTTGAAATGGGAGAATTAGGAAAATGCTTTATCAATGGTGGTGTTTATTATGATCTTAATGTAGACAATAATATTGCCTATATTGCATCACAATTTGGATTGTTAATTCTTGATGTAACTGATAGTGAATCTCCACAACCACTGGCAAGTTATGAAACTCCTGGAACAGCTTTAAGCCTTGATTTGCATAACAATATATTAGCAATTAGTTATCTTTACCATTCCATTGATTTCATTGATGTAACTGATCCCTCAAATCCAATTAAAATTTCCACTTTTTACTTGGAGAATTCACCTTTTGAATTTAGAGATATAAGTTTATCTGACTGCCTGGCTGTTACTTATCTTGATAATGGAAATCTTGTATTTTTGGATTTGAATGATATTAATAATCCATCGATTATTAATGAAATACCAGGAATTAGTACATCTGAGATAGAAGTAATAAATGACTACCTTTATGAGCTCAAATTTACTCATAGTTCCATAATTTTTCAAATTTATAATATCTCTGATCCTGAAAATCCACTATTTCTAGGGAGTGAAGATTTATCTGGTTGGATGCCAAATCAATTTGTTATTAAAGATAATTTTGCATATGTAGCATCAGATACAGGGAGTTTGCAAATTGTGGATATTTCAGATCTGAATAATCCTAATTTAATAAGTGAATGTACAATCCCAAATATGGTTAGTGAAGATGTTGTAGTTACAAATAATTATGCTTATCTAATTGGATCGGGAGAAAATTCTTATTCGATTGTTGAAATAAGTGATCCAAATAATCCAGAGTTTATTGAAGGTTTCGACTTCACAGGTTCTAATATCGAAATCTGCAATTCAAAAGTTTATATTTGCACTAATAGTGGGAATATTTTTACCAATAATGGATTAGCTATCTTGGATATTACCAATCCAGAATCTTTTGATCTAGATACTCATTTCAAGAGTGGACTTGCTGAAAAATTGCAAGTTATAAATGATATTGCCTTTATAGCTAATGGATTTACAGGATTAACAATTTTAGATTCATCAAACCCAAATGAAATTACTCATATTTCAAATTACCAAACAAGTGATACTGCACTAGATGTAATAATAGATTCGACAACTGCTTTTGTGGCTGTAAATGAAAATGGTGTTGAAATAATTGATGTATCAAATCTAACAGAGCCAGAGCTTCTTAGTCAAATTGATACTGAATATGGGAAAATCCGAACCTTAGCTAAAAAGGATAACAATCTGTATTTTGGCGGTGAAGATGAATACTGTATCTATGCCTATAATATTGAAGATTTAGAAAATCCTCAATTGCTTCAAACTATCCCAGTAAATGATTTTAGCTTTGATCTTACGATTTATGATGATTATTTATATTTAGCTGGCTATTGGGGTGGTTTGCAAATATTTGATATTTCTGATTCAGAGAATGTTGTTGAACTTTGTTCATACCCACTAAGTATGGCTTATTCAGTAACAGCAGGAGATGATCTGGTATTTATAAATGGTAATGGCTTACACATTTTTGACACATCAAGCTTTGCCAATCCATATATTATTGAAACATTAGATACTGGAGCATCTGATATGCATTACCAGGATAATCAATTATACTTTTCTTTTGATGGAATTTACTTATATGATCTATCTAACACAGAAGATATAGTTGAGACAATGCATATTCCTGATTGTAATCCTAGAGGAATTGCTCCAGTAGAAGATAAAATATATAGTATAGAAAAGTTTAAATTTATTGTTTACGGAGATACTACTGAAGTTTTTTCTGATGATAATGAACTTCAAGAATCCTCTACTTTTGCCAATATAACCAATTATCCAAATCCTTTTAATCCTAGCACAACAATAGAGTTTTCAATCCAAAATAATTCTGAAGTTGAAATATCAATATTCAATGTTAAAGGACAGTTAATTAAGACAATATCTCAAAAAAGATATGCTAAAGGTTCACATTCAATAATCTGGAATGGTGATGATGAATTCAATAAACAAGTATGTTCAGGTATTTATTTTTATAAATTGAATCTTAATGGAAAAAATGTGGCAACAAACAAATGCATATTATTGAAATAAACAGATTTTCTGCTAACAAAAGTGCCCACAAGCAAGCAAGAAGAAAAGCGAGAAGAGTCGTGGCGCACTCCAGACATTAAGCCCGACTTCGTCGGGCTTAATGACGCACCGTGAGAAGTATGTTTGCGCTCCGAAGTCGGAGCTTAACATACGTGT
>QMPG01000515.1 GCA_003648455.1 Bacteroidota bacterium | reverse complement strand
TAATATCTGTTAAATTTATCAGATAATTTATATCATTTATTTTAGAGATATTTATGTAAAAAGATTTTTCTATATTTACACTGTTATGTAGTGTAACTATTCTTAAACTTTCATCTATGCTATTTATAAATTGATAGAAGTCTATATCGTTTTTCATATTCGTTAAAATATTATTTTTATTTATAACATTTTTATTATCATTAGAAAATATATCTAAAATAATTGGAAATTTTTCTTTACTAAGAAAAAAGCAGATAAAATATTAATCGAACATGTATTGGAACATTTTGTCGAAGAAGAAGTCAGATTTATTTTGCAACAAGCTTTTTTTCATTTAAAACCATCAGGAAATATCAGAATAGCAGTTCCTGACAGCAATCATCCAAATCCGGATTATATTGAATATGTTCGTCCTGGGGGAAGTGGTGCAGGTGCAGATGATCATAAAAGTTTTTGGAATTTTAAAACACTTTCTGATTTGCTTAAAGAAGTTGGTTATAAAGTGAATCTGCTAGAATATTGTGATTATGATAAAAAAATTATAACTAAAGAGTTTAATGATGATAATGGAATTATTCATCGCTCTTTATCAAAGGGTTTTAAATGTGATATTGAAAATTATTCCTCTCTTATAATTGATGCTTATAAATAGTTTATGAATCAAATTCCTAAAATCTCTATAATAACACCATCCTTTAACCAAGGTCAATATATTGAACAAACAATTGATTCGGTATTAAGTCAGAATTATCCTAATTTAGAATATATTATTATTGATGGTGGCAGCACAGACAATTCTGTTGAAATTATTAAGAAATATGAAAAGTACTTAAAGTATTGGGTAAGTGAACCCGATAAAGGACAAAGCCATGCAATAAATAAAGGATTTAAAATGGCAACCGGTGATATTATTGCTTGGTTAAATAGTGACGATTACTATTTACCCGAAGCCTTTGAATTTGTTGCCAAAAAGTTTGAACAAAACCCCAATATTGATATTATTTATGGCGATGTAATAAATTTTACCGATAAAAAAGAGCTCTATTATAAGGTTAAAGAATTTGAATCATTAGACTTTTTATCACGAATCTCCATTCATCAACCAGGAGTTTTTTGGAGAAGAAAATTACTTGATGAGGTTGGTTTGTTAGATGAAACATTGCATTATGCAATGGATTATGATTTGTGGATGCGATTGTTTTTTAATTATAAATCAATGAAAATCAATAAACCTTTTGCGAAATTCAGAATGCATGAAAACTCAAAGACATCGGCAAATCCACCAGAAATGTATTTAGATTACAGAAAAGTTATTTCAAGGTTTTTTAACTCTGTTGGTCAGACTAATACACTTAATAGGTTAAAACAATTGAAAATTTATGATAATTCTAAAAACATAAAGTATAATTTATATGACATAAATAGTAGCATAATTACAAGAGCAAAAAAAATATATATTTATAATTGCGGGATTCAAGAATATACATTTGGTTCAAAAAAAAAGGCAAACAAATTGTTTCTACATTCATTAATATCAAGATTTTGGTTAAAAACAATTATATTTTTGGTTAAAAACAACACTATAGGTTTAATAAAATGAAAAATCCATTTTTTTCAATAATAATACCTACTTATAATCGGGCACATATGATTGGGGGTACTATTCAATCGGTATTAAACCAAATTTATGATAATTTTGAACTAATTGTGGTTGATGACGGAGGTACAGATAACACAAAAGATGTGGTTAATAAATTTGACGATGATAGGATTAAATATTATTGGAAAGAAAATGGTGAGCGTGGTGCTGCCAGGAATTATGGGGTAAGCAAATCAAAGGGGGATTATATTAATTTTTTAGATTCTGATGATTTGTTGTATAATAATCATTTGAGAGAAGCCTGTGAAATTATTCGTAACAAAAAAAACGAGTTGTTTTGTTTTAATTGTGATATTAAAGGTTCAAAAAATGAATGCCTTTCCAAAAAAATGAATATTAAAAACAAAACAGTCAATAAGTCGTTGTTAAAAGGGAATATTATAAGTATTAACTCTGTTTTTATTAAATCAGAACTGGCAAAGAAACATGCGTTTTATGAGGATAGAAAGTTTATAGGAGGTGAAGATTGGTTACTGTGGTTGAAATTAGCAGCACGTTATCCCTTTTATTATTTTGATATAGTTACTTCAACCATTATTCAACATGAAAATAGGAGCGTGTTTTGTTTTAATGAAGAATCTTTTAATTATCGCACTAATATCCTTGTTTCAGAACTTAAAAAAGACAGGGTTTTTATGGAGAGATATGGAAAGCATATTTCAAGCATATACGCACACATGCTTTCATATACTGCTTTGCATGCATCAATGGCGAAAGAGAGGTCAATAGCTTTACGATATTTTATAAAATCAATTTTAATGTACCCCTTTGGTTTTTTTACTAAAAGAACTTTGGCGATTATTAAATACGTGATTTTTTAATTATTATAAATTTTAAAGAAGTTTTAATGTGAATTTTTCCAGATTTTTTCAATTCACCTCAAAACACCCACAGCCAACCCACCTGTGCAAAACAATTAACACCAAAAGTCTGTTATATAAAAAAGATTGTCCGTTGTTAAATTTATTTCAGACCTTAAGGTTTTTAAAACCTTAAGGTCTTGTTGTTAATAAACAAAATAATTATCTTTGAAATAGTTGTTTTTTTAGGAAAGAAAACTATGAGGCAAGCAATTCTTGAAAGAGATAAGTATTACCATAAATAGAGGGAGACAAGGAGAAAATATATTTAGAGAAAATGAAAATTATTATCATTTTATCAGAAATTATTGTTAATTTAAATAATGAATTATCAAATAAAGGATATATCGCTTGTAATTCTCATAGCATAGAACAATATTCACGAAAACATCAAGTTGAAAAATTAGCAGAAATAATAAATGCGATATGACAATGCATAATAGTAGTTTTTTAAAAAAATATAAATAGGAAGTTAATATTAAAAAATGAAACAATATTATTTTAAAGAAATAAAAAATTGTGAAATGTGTGGAGATGAAACTTCTAAACACAAAATTTTAGGAAAACGTTTAAATACATCTCAGGGATTAAATCCTAAAAATAAAACAGGTATATCTATTACTGTTCAAAAATGTAGTAATTGTGGTTTGATATATTCT
>QMPG01000514.1 GCA_003648455.1 Bacteroidota bacterium | reverse complement strand
TAAAATAAATAATGGTAGCTTGTTTTTTAATTAATTTACCCGTTCCACGGCAAAACTATGAATGATTTAAACTTCCGTCTTTAAATTACCCAAACCTGGCAGGTTTTGGTATAGCCGTTGCACGGCGGGAACAACTGCTTTATGAACTTTAAACTTTTGTAATTTTCGGGGTGGACTCAAATTTAATTTTTTTCAAACCATTTTTGCAAAAAGACATCATACAATTTATAAACATTGTCTTCATAATAAATTAATTCTTTATCAACTAAAGTTTTTATTGCTGAACTTATAGTGCTTGTGGTTCCTAAATTGTATTTGTTTATAAAATCTTTTGATGTAGGTTGTTTCACATATTTCTCCAGTGCAATGGATTTGAGTAATGCAAATTGAGTTTGAGTTAATAAATTATGCATATTTGAATAAATAAAGTTATGCTCCTTAATTATATATTGCTTAGTTTTTTCAACAATTTCAGCATTTATTATCTTCGGGCTAAGATACCAAAGTTTATTAAAAAAATTTTGAACGTAGAATGTATATGTATCAAGCCAATCAAGTAAATCATAAACAGCATTTAATTGTATCTCTTTTTTAGTTTCTTTAAATTTCTCTACAATAAATTTGGCATATTGTTCTTTGGGGATACGTTCTAATTTAAGAAAATCGCTTGACTGATAGAATGGGCGGGAATATGAATGAAACATATCTATTAGAATATGCTGTTGGCTTCCACTAAAAATAAAGTGGACATTATTCAAATGCTGAATATGTGAGCGTAGAAATGCTTCAAAACCTTTATTCTTATAGTTAGTAATTTGTTGAAATTCGTCTATTGCAATATATATACTTTTATTTTGTTTGTCTAAATAGTTAAATATCTCAACAATAGAACTCTCCGATTGTTGCTCTGTTATGTGGTTTAATGAGATTGTAGGTTCGCCTGAAACACTATCAAATGATAAGGTAGGACTAAATCTTGTAAAGAATTTTATTACATTATTAAATAGTCTTTTTGATTTTGAATTAAATGTTCCTAAAAGTGTGTTTGCCAGCAAATTAACAAATTCATTTATGGAATAAGTGTTCATTATATCAAAATAAAATGTGTAAACATTTTTGTGCGATTTTAAGTTGTAAAACAGGTGCTTTATTAAGCTTGTTTTACCCATACGACGCGATGATAATAGCACTATATTTCTACCATTTGTTAATGCCGATTTTAATTGCCCTGTCTCTTTTACTCTGTCACAAAAGTATTCCGGCGATTTATAACCGGATATGTAAAATGGATTTATCATGTTTTTACGTTTTATTCGTTACGATAATTTCGTTACAAATATATCGTAATTTATGCTGTTTTGCAAATTTTTATGTTTTTTACAGATTTACACGGAGTCTTGTCCACGGATTACACAGATTAACACAGATTGTTTTTTTGTCCACAGATTACACGGATTAACACGGATTTTTTTCGTCCACGAATTGCACGGATTGGTACGGATTGTTTTGTCCACAGATTTTTTCCGTCCACGGATTACACAGATTAACACAGATTGTTTTTTTTCCACGGATTACACGGATTAACACGGATTTTTTTCGTCCACGAATTGCACGGATTGGCACGGATTGTTTTTTGGATTAATTCGCTGATGCTCTTTTGTAATTTATAAAATTAAACAGGCAAAAGTAAATAAAATTGTAGGGTTTTAAATAAGTAAAAACACAAGAGAGACGCTTGTGCCAGCAGGGGATTTTTGTGTTAAGTAATTTTCAAAATCTTTGAGATTTGGGAAATTTTTAACTTTAACTTTTTAGCCGTTGCACGGGGCTATAAATTAAATGTAAAATAAATAATGGTAGCTTGTTTTTTAATTAATTTACCCGTTCCACGGCAAAACTATGAATGATTTAGACTTCCGTCTTTAAATTCCCCAAACCTGGCAGGTTTTGGTATAGCCGTTGCACGGAGAAATTAATTAAATGTAAAATAAATTCTAACAGTTTTTTTGTTAATTAGCATATCCGTTCCACGGCGGTTAAAAAAGCACAAGCGAGACGCTTGCACCAGTGAAAGTCATTTCGACGTAAGGAGAAATCCCCTGCTATGAAAGGAGAATTTTTTATATTCGATTGGAATGACATTGATATAATAAAAGGGGATTCCTCCCATTCGGTCGGAATGACAGGGATTATGAAATGAATTCGGAATAACAAAAAAAAGCACAAATCAACAGACTTGTGCTTTATAACTAATTTGTTTAATAGCTATTTTTTGCGTTTTGAAAATTTTTCTTTTATGAGGTATTTAAAAAGATAAATAAAAAATAAAGGAGAATAAATTAAATATCGTTTCCACATTCTTTTGGGTTCTTTTATTAATCTGACTAACCATTCCAGTCTTAAATTAATCCAAAACGTATTTGGTCGTTTTACTGTGCCTGCATAAAAATCGAAAACAGCTCCTATACTGCAAATTATTTTTGCGTTTAGCTCGTTTTTATGTTCATTTACCCATATTTCTTGTTTTGGTGCAGTCATACCGACAAAAAGAATGTCTGGTTCAAAACGATTTGCTGATTTTATCATTTGAGAACTGTCTTCTAAATTGAATTTTTGTTTATATGGCGGTGAATAGCAATCAAATTTTATGTTTGGGTATTCTTTGCTTAATCGCAATTCAATTTTTTTTAAGGTTTTTGGTGAACTGCCAAGATAAAAAACTTTTTTATTTTTTTTATTTGCTTCTTTTAATAAATGTTTATGAATATCATCTCCTGCTATTTTATTTATTTTTTGATTTGTTAAAATTTTTGCTGCAAACACAATTGGGAAACCATCGGGGAGCAAAATGTCTGATGATTGAAGAGCGGTTTTAAATTCTTTGTTCTTTTCTGCAAGAACAAAAGAGTAGGCGTTAATTGTGTTTATAATTGTTTGTTGCTTAAAAGATGATATTTGGTTTAAATCATCTGAAAAGATAGTATAATATAATAACGATACTGATTTCAAAATTTTTTGTTTTATTAAAAGATAGTGTTTATAATTTCCCGGTACTGTTTAACCCGGAAAATTCATTAATTTTCTACGATTAAGTAATACCAACAAATTTGGGAATTTCATTAACCCCAAATTTGGGTATTACTAAATCGGGGTTTACTTGCGTGAGCTCACCGCCAGCTG
>QMPG01000513.1 GCA_003648455.1 Bacteroidota bacterium | reverse complement strand
TGGGTGACAGAGTCACTACAGACGTAATTATTGCCATAAACTAAATAAAAACTATAGAAATTCAAGAACCAATAATAGTCATTAATGTATTGATTATATGGAGAAGATAAATTCAGATTATTTAAGAATTCTAAGTCTTTATTAGATGGAATATCTATTTTGTTGGGATTCAGGAAATTTCGGTAACTAGTAGAGCTCAATTTATCCCCAGCAACGTTAAATTCAATTTTCTGAAGAGCTAATAACCTGTACCAATCAGGAATGGGAATATCGGTTGTATTTAGTATTCTTCTTTCAATATTTGCTATTGAATCATACTTTTTGTAAAGCTTATGATAAGGCATTTCATATTGATGATATAGTTTCAGGAATGCAAGTTCAATTTTTTGTTGAGTTTTTGATTTTGAAAAGAGATACTTATTTATATTCTGATTGACTCCTGAATAATCTATTTGTTGATTAGTACAATCAAAAGAAACATATGCTTTAGAGTAAAATCTTATTTTAAGAGGAGATTCAATTTTAGGTTGGTGACAGCTTATTGTCCCAAAAAAAAGCAAGAAAAGCAATAGGTTTTTTATAAATAATTTCATATTCTTAATGTCTTGTCCTAAAATATGGCTACAGATTAATATTCATTTTAAGCTATTTTATTATAAACCATATTCGGTGTTTTATAGTCCAAAGATAAGTGTAATCTTCTTTGATTATACAAACTTATTGCATTTTTTACAGCACCCTGTGCGTGTTTAACATTAAAAAAAGTTTGGTCTAAATAAAATTCATCTTTCAATATCCCGTTAACTCTTTCTGCTACTGCATTCTCATAACAATGATTTTCTTCAGTCATACTGATTCCTATATTTCTAGTAAGCAGTTCTTTTGTATATGGATGACTACAATACTGCACTCCCCGGTCAGAATGGTGAATTAAACCATCTATGTCGGGAGTCCGTCTTAGGGCTTTGTGGAGAGCCCTAAGACTCCCCGTAAGCTCTAGTGTATCGCTCACATCATAAGCTATAATCTTGCGTGAATAAAGATCAGTAATAAGAGCTAAATAACAGAATCCGTTAATAGTTCTTATGTAGGTAATATCGGACACCCAGACCTGATTAACTCTTTTTATTTCAAGACCTTGAATAAGATTGTTATACTTATGGAAATGATGATAAGAATTAGTGGTTCTTGAAGACGTTTTCTTTCTACTGACCAACATTTGATGCTCTCTTAGGATGTTAAATAAGCTATCACGACCTACTTTAAGTCCTCTATTGCCAAATTCCAAATTCAACGCTCTATAGAGCTTTCTACAGCCTTCTCTAGGTAATTCTTTACGTCTTTCTTTTACTAGAGAAACTACTTGTAGTTTTAATTCTGATTTAGCTTGATATCGCTTTATAAACTTATAGTATGAATCTCTTTTTAGATTATAATGCTTACAAACCAATGATAGACTGTAAATCTTATTTTCTTTGTTCTTGTTTACGGTCTTCATTAGGCTTTTATGTTTAAGTTTTTTTTTAATTCTAAAACATTTTTGTAGCCTAAACTATCAGCTGCCACCTCTAAGTAACTGTCGTTAACCATTTGCTCTAAGTCTTTCTTTAACAGTAACTTTTTAAGTTGTTCTATTTCTTTTTTTAAGGCCTTTAATCTAGATATTTCATCTTTCGTTTCTACCATAACACGTGTATTCATTAAGTCTTTTCGTCCATATTTTCTTATCCAATCATTTATGGTGCTTCTACCCATTCCATAGATATTAGCTAATTGACGTTTACTATATTTACCTGTGCTAAGTTCGTCTAAAATTTTTAATTTAAAACTTTCACTAAAGCGTCTTACTACTTGATCATTTTTATACATCATCTACTTGTTTAGTGTAGACATTTGTTAGGACGGGTCATCATAACTGCTAACGACACGTATATGAAAATGTAGCGTTATACAAAGCTATTTCAGTTCGATAACTCAATGAGCCAAATTTACCACAACTTAAAACAGTCAAATCGGCAGATTTGGCGGAGCCCAAAATGAGCTGTGCTGTTGAATTACCTAAGAAATAGCTATTTTTTATATACATTGTTATGTGCTTTGGTTTTCTTTATTATCTGTCTTCATTTGTGAAAAGAACTCATCTTGGCTTTTCGCTTGTTTTTCAATATCCTCCTTCGTTAAATCAGGAAGAGAATCAAAGTAATTAATTATAGAGTCTACCTCTTCGTCATTTTTAATTAAATCATCAAAGTAGTGTCGATATTTTTCAGGAATTAATTGATTAACTGATTCTGCCTGAAAATCATTAAGAAATCCAGACATAGGTCCTTCTAAACCAAACTTTTCATCAAATGGAACACCAACTAATATTATTGGATTATATAATGATTGAATAACTACAATTTCTTTGACTGTTTGGATATAAAAATCACAAAACAACTCCAATGTTTCATTTTTAATAGATGGAGCAGAACTTCCTGCCGTAAAAAAAGTCGGACTATTTAATTCTCTATACCCTTTTAATTGACCTTTATTATGGCTGAAATCAGATAATTGCCAATATAAATTTTGAAGATTCTTTTTCCAATTACAAGAATTATCTATTTTCTTAAATCTTCCATTTTTTATTAGTTTAGTTATAGCCTTAGAAAATCCTGGCGTATCACTTCTCGATTTTATCCAATCTACGGCTTTCTTTCTTTCAACCTGTTCAGATGATAAATAAACAAAGATTATGCTTAATTCAAGAGCTCTTCTTAAATCTGAAAAAGCTGATTTATACGAACCTATTAGTGCGTGTTTTATAGAATAATCAAATTCCATTTCAGTTTCAGTAGCAGGATAATAACCTAACCTATATAAAGATTCAATATCCGCCTTTATTGTATCAGAATGAAAATGTTCAATATAATTTACAGCGTTCAAGAATTCAGTATAATTACTATACTTATTTTTAATATGATTAAGACTTGAATTTACTCTTTCCTCAATTCCGTATATAAATAAATTTCCTCTTTTTTCCAAAGAATCACTATCGCCCATTATTATATTAGTAAAATCATTCATCTTTCATTTTTTGCACCTTGCACATAATGCTCTTCTAAACGTAGTTCATCTTTGAGAACAAAGATATAAAAAAGTAAACTTTTTTAGGTCGAGAGTTTGAAAAGATGTACCAAATTACG
>QMPG01000512.1 GCA_003648455.1 Bacteroidota bacterium | reverse complement strand
TAAACTTGGCTTACTTTTAAACTTTCATGTAGCAGTACTTAAGAATGGTATTAAAAGATTGATAAATTAATATCAGTACCTCAAAATAAAATTTAGCCCATTCGTTTCGCTAGTTTAAAAAAAACAATCTGTATAACAACAGATTGTTTTTTTTTAACTCTTTAAAATAACTATAATTAGAGTTTGTCCATAAAGGCATCAAAATTTCATTCAAGCTGTCATTTATCCGCCAACTGGCTGAGAAGAAATCTCATAGCACAGTGTATATAAGCTGAATGAGATTTCTCTCTATTTCCGATTTTCGGGACAGGCTGTTCGAAATGACAGCACAATTAAAATTTCAAGGGTTTTCGTGCAAGCACTAAATAGTACGTTTCTCCTTTAAAATTAAAAGATATCTTTTCTAATATGCTTTTGCAAATAACACTCTTTGTGTAGAAGGTTTGCCCGAATAAATACATTTCCCTTCTTCCTTTTCGTTATCTAAAGGAATACATCTAATTGTAGCCTTAGTTTCTTCTTTAATTTTTTGTTCTGTTTCAGCCGTTCCATCCCAATGAGCCAACACAAAACCGCCTTTTTTATTAATCACATCTTTAAACTCATCATAAGTATCAACTTTATGTGTGTTCTCTTTTCTGTATTGAAAAGCTTTTGTGTAAATATTGTTTTGAATATCGTCAAGTAATGTTTCAATTCTGCTGTCAATATTTTCTTGAGGATATGTGTTTTTTTCAAGTGTATCACGTCTTGCGAGTTCAATAGTATTGTTTTTGAGGTCGCGAGCACCAAGAGCAAGTCTTATAGGAACACCTTTTAACTCATATTCGGCAAATTTCCAACCGGGTTTTTGAGTGTCTCTATCGTCATATTTTACGCTAATTCCCTTAGCTTTAAGCTTTTGCATTAATGGTTCGACTACTTCACTAATTTTTTCTAATTGCTCTGCATTTCTATAAATAGGTACAATAACTACTTGAAAAGGAGCTAATTTAGGAGGTAATACTAATCCTTTATCATCGGAATGAGCCATAACTAATGCGCCCATAAGTCTTGTAGAAACTCCCCATGAAGAAGCCCATACATAATCAAGTTTTCCTTCTTTATTTGCAAATTTAACATCGAAAGCTTTTGCAAAGTTCTGTCCTAAAAAATGAGAAGTCCCTGATTGTAGAGCTTTACCATCTTGCATCAAAGCTTCAATTGTGTATGTGTCAATTGCTCCTGCAAATCTTTCACTTTCTGTTTTTGTGCCTTTAATAACAGGCATAGCCATCCACTTTTCGGCAAATTCAGAATAAACATCTATCATCTTTTTTGTTTCTTGCAAAGCTTCATCTTTTGTAGCATGAGCTGTGTGTCCTTCTTGCCATAAAAATTCTGTAGTACGTAAGAATAAACGTGTTCGCATTTCCCATCTTACTACATTGGCCCATTGATTGCATAAAATTGGCAAATCGCGGTACGATTGTACCCATCCTTTATAAGTATTCCAGATAATAGTTTCCGATGTAGGTCTGACAATTAATTCTTCTTCTAACTTTGCATCTTCGTCAACAATTATTCCATTGCCATCAGGATCATTTTTTAAACGATAATGAGTAACAACAGCACATTCTTTTGCAAAACCTTCAACATGACTTGCTTCACGACTAAAAAAAGATTTAGGTATAAATAAAGGAAAATAAGCGTTTGTGTGACCTGTTTCTTTAAACATATTGTCGAGGGCAGCTTGCATTTTTTCCCAAATTGAAAAGCCATAAGGCTTAATTACCATACAACCTCTTACTGCAGAGTTTTCTGCTAAGTCAGCTTTTATTACTAAATCGTTGTACCATTGCGAATAATTTTCTTCTCTACTTGTTAAAACTTTAGCCATATTAATTTTTGGTATAATTATTGCATTTAATATAATGAAATTTGATTTTACAAAGTAAATGAAAAATATATTAAATTATAGCAATTAGGAGGAACAATTATGAAAACATTAACAAAAATTTTAGTTTTATTGTCTGTTTTTTTTACAGCATGTAGCACCGGAGTATATTTGAATTCCGGATATTCAGATGATATTTATTATAATCCCAATGAGGATGATAATGTTCAGCAAAATGTTGCACAAGTTTCATCTAAAGTTCCTGAAACAATTAATGAAGAGGTCTATTCAAATGATACAATAGTATATGAAGAAGATAATAATCAATTAAATTATGATAATAGAGAAGATTATAATGATTCTTATTATTATAACAGGAACAATAATTTTGGTTGGAGTCTAGGATGGAATTGGTCTTTTGGAGATCCTTTTTATAGCCCATATTACTACTCACCTTCATTTTCATTCGGATTTATGTATCCTTCAAGTTATTATTACGATCCTTTTTACAGTTATTATTACCCTTATGGGTTTAATCCATATTATTATCCACGTTATTACAGAGGTTTTTATGTCTATGATTATTATCCTTATTTTGGCAGCCATTATTATACATCAAATTGGAAGAATAGACATTATGGACACAGAACATCAATTGTTACAAATGGTTTCAGACATAATGCAAAAGATGGTCTGTACAGGACACAAACATCATCACGAACACGTGCAAGTCAAGCGGGTTCATCGGGTTCATCTTCAGGCACTGTAAATAGAACAAGAGCAAATTCAAATCTTAATGCTGCCGGCTCAAATAGAACCAGAACAACTAATTCTTCATCAGGTTCGGCAACAGATAGAACTCGTACTGTTATTTCAACGAGGAGTGCTAATTCTACAATATCTAATCGACAAAAAGAAAATGTGAGCACAACTACAGGACGTGTAAATACAAGGAATTACAGTAAAGCTCGTTCTGGTAGTGTAAATACTTTCCCAAATTATAGTAAACCAAGAATTAGTAAAACTAACAATAATAGACAAAAAACAAATGTAAATAGTAGGGGATATACACCAAGCTATTCAAAACAATATAATACTAGGAAACCGGCTTATAATACAAATTATAATAAATCAAGAAACAATTCTTCAAAATTGTATAATACAAGATCAACATCTAGAAAGCCTGTTAGAAGTAATAGTTCAAATTATTCACCTAGTAGAAGTAATAGTTCTAGTTACTCAAGAACACCAAGTAGAAGCAGGTCTTCTTCAAGTTATACTCCAAGCAGAAGTAGTTCGAATTCAAGTTCGAGACCAAGTTCAAG
>QMPG01000511.1 GCA_003648455.1 Bacteroidota bacterium | reverse complement strand
GGCGAGGCTGAGCACTAAACGTGCAACCTACCAATTGTCGTATTTCGCTTCGCTACATACAACAATTTGCAGGAGAACACACAAACGTGCAACCTCGCCGTTATGCTCACATTTCAAACACTTTGGAAGTTTGAACACAGCTATTTAAAATAGTTAGTTTAATTTTCGGAGGTTCTCGATGAAGAGAATTATTTTAGGGATAAGTGTACTTTTAATGTTGGGGCAAAATGTATTTGCAACAACTGATGCTGAATTTGATAATAGAATTAAAAATGCAAAAACTTTGCAAATTAAACAAATGCATCGTTGTCATAAAGCAGCAATGAATCACATGTCAACTGCCAATGTAAATGTATGTCTTAAGTCTATTGAGATACAAAGAAAAAATGGTGTACCTGAATCTGATTTGGGAGTTTACTTTGCAAATGTTGGTCTCTTATATGATGAAAGTAAAGGAGACAAACTAAAAGAGTTAATAAAAAGATATAACAAAGTATTTGATATGCTACAAAGATATATTGACGATTCAGCATAACAAAATGTAGTAGAGAAATAAGTGACCCAGCGGCATTTATTTCGCTATAATTTTTAAAAGAAAAAGACTATTAAGAAGTTGAGAGATGAAAAAGGGTAACTTATTTCTATACTCGACCGTTATGAGTCAATTATAAAAGCTCATATAAAAAGGATTTCTTTGTCTAAACATATACTAATACTATTTTTAATTTCTACACACTTTACTTTATTTGCTCAAGAAAATTTAATTAAAGCAGTGGCAAAACAAAATGATAAAATAATCGAAGTAAAAGTAAAACTTAGGTCACCTATGAGAAGCAAAGAAAGAGAGATTTACTCTGATAGTTTTGGGAATGTACTGCAATCTAAAAAGATACTACCCGTGGATTTCATAAGACATATAAAAGCTATTCAAGGCAAAGAGGTTGTGTTTGATTTAGCTACAAGCATATATTACGCTGGCAAGTCAATGATAAGATTTAAATACAGAAAACCTAATAATGCCAATATGATTAATTTTCTCATAACTGACCATCAAGATAAAACTTCTAAACTTAACATTAAAATAAAAAAGAGTTCTCCCCTAGAAGCAGTAGTGAAGAATAGAGGTTATATACCCATAGCAACAAAATATAATCCAGATATATGGAAAGCTAAAAGCACTCAAGAAGTAATCAATAAACTATCCAAAACAACAACAGTACAACATGAACATTTACTGACAATAAGAACATTACCAAAAGAGATATTTGATACTCTTGGTCAAGATACTACCTATATACAAGATGATACACATGCGGTTATCCATATAAAGTCAGATATTCAATTACAATCAATTGCTATATTAAGTGATAGAAATAAATATGCATTGGCTGCCTTATTGACAATTCCACATAACGCTATAGTTGATTATACATTGGCAATTAAGACAGGTGCTGGATGCTGTAAAGGGAAAGCAATAATAACTATTGTAGCAAAAGGTATTGACGGAACTATTTATCGAGATAATTCTTTACCATTAAAGGTTGCTTGTTCCACTACAGGTAGTAGTTGTTATTGACCAACTTTTAAACTAACGAACAAGACATCATAACAAAACGCAGGAGCACTAAACGTGCAACCTCGACGTTAGATTACAATGTAAGGATTTTAATTGCATACAAACAAAATATTTTATGGAAGTATGGTTTTCTTAATCATTCTTTCAGCAGGAATTGCGATATGGGTTTATTTTATACAGCAAGGTAAAGATGTACTTGCTTTTACAATTTCGGTTGTAAGCTTTAGTGTCGCCTTATTAGCTTTATATATATCAGCTAAAACATATGCTTCTATTGATAGTGTAAATAATATTAGTAAAATGGAAGGAAATATATTAGAAAACCAAAATTATGTAACATCGATACCTGAATTAATTTTAGAATTTAAAGATGACAATGAAAAAAAATTAGATGAAGCAATTTTTACAAATATTGAAAATAAATTAAAAAATGAATCAAAAACGGCAGTTCAATTTGCAGATACATTACAATATCTAATTGATTTAATAGTCTTCTTTCCAGCTGTTTTTAATGCAAAAAATACAGATAAAAGTCACTATAACAAGCGAATGAAATCTATTCTTACCCAGATAGATAAACAACGTGATTTTTTTAAAAACATAAGTAAAGGAAATTCTATACAAATTGATGAAACCATTAAACTTTTTAAGGGTGTCATTTCTTACCAAGCATTTGTATCTGATAACAATTTCAATGTTGATTCTGCACTATTACATGTTCGCGGTCCAATCCTAAGTAATCCAGTTACTAAAACAATATATCATAATTATTTAGGATTGTTTTATAATAAAAAAGCTATGCATTTAATCAAAGATGATTTACAGATAATAGAACAAGACATACTATCTATTAAAGGTTTAAATGAGTTTAGAAATAAACTTGAAAATCTAAAACCACATATTAAAGAGAAAATAATAATGTATTTGGAATCTGCCGATGCTCAATTTGATAAAGCATTATCAGCATCAGTAGAAGATGTTATGTGGTTAGGCTTTATAAACTATAATAAAGCTAGAACTTTATATTTTTTATCCTCCATTACTAATCAAGGTAATTTATGGACTGATACTATGTACAATGCAATTTCTGCAAGAACTTCATTAAATAACTTGATTGAAGAAATACTATCATCAAATAAAAATACAACTCACTTAAAAACATTCTTTATCTTTCAAGAAGAGTTGGCTCGTTTAGTAAATTTAAATTTATTATTTTCATTACAAAAAGATGATAAAAATCTTTATTTATACAGAGGATATAATTTAAACACAATGAAAGATATAATTACTTTAAAATCAATGTTTGTAAATATTCCGAGTTTTGAAAAAATTAAAAAATATCAAAATGATTTATATACCTATTTAAAATCTAACAAAACAGAGTAGCCAATAATTTACCTAGCGGAAATTTATCGGCTATCTTCGACCGTTAAATGACAAAAGGAAATTAAATACGAATACTAATTTGGAATACTATAATGAACCCAAATGGTGCCGTATATTCAAAAGATATTTTGTTTAATTTAAAGTAACAGATTAATAATATAACAAAATACAATATAAGTCTAAAAAAAACAATTCTTTTTTAATTCATATATGCTATATTATCCTCATAGAAGGAGTTTTACAT
>QMPG01000510.1 GCA_003648455.1 Bacteroidota bacterium | reverse complement strand
CCAATCTTTTCGTTTTCAACTTGTTTGAAATTCTTGTTATTTTTGTGTTTCTCTATTAGGATTGCAACATCTTCATATTTAAGATTAAAATTAAAGGCAATGGTCGTCTTGTCCATTGTTTCAATAATATCATTATATAGAGCGAAATCTTCTTTGTTTATTCTCAAACGCTTTAACCGCCTTTCATTATTCGATGAAGCATATTTATAAATAGGAATTAAAAGGGGATAAGAAATACTATCTTTTTCAAATAAATTTAATTGATGTTCTTCTTCTTGCTGTTCGCCTTTCAATGTTTCGAGAACCGATAGGATTGCTTTTTGATTTGTGCCGAAAACGAACAATGTTTCCAAAAGGTTTATTTCTTTTACTTTGGCTTTTAAATCTTCATTTTTGATTATTCCGTCATTAATTAATGGTAATAATCTTTTACGGTGATTTTTTATCGGTTCTATTCGTATTCCTCTGCCAACTGATTGCAAAATAAACTTTTTGGCATCTTTATGTGTACCGATATTAACAAAATTGATAATGTTTGGCCGGTTACTATCCCAGCCTTCATAAAAAGCGCGGCTACCCATTAAAATATTTACAGAACTATCATCAATATTCTCAAACAAACTAACATTATCAAATTCTTCCTCAATATCGTAATTTGCCAAATTATTTGTTTCAAATCCCTTTGTATCTCCGATTTTTATTAAAGCAAAAGGTTCTGAATTTGCACCTGATTTTACCCTAAACGATAATTCCTGTTTGTTTTTAGGATTGCGTTTTACTTCAAACTCCCCGCTTGAAGCAGCATTAAACACATATTTTAATATTTCATCAAGTGTTAAGTTTGTAATGTTTGCAATTTCAACATCTTCAAATAATTCAATTCCTTCAAATTCAGCAAATTTAACGCTATATAAATCGTTTTGCAAAGTGGATTTAGCGTTTTCAAATAAAGATTCATCAACTTCTTTTTTTGCAATTTTCTCCAACTCTCTGAAAAACAAATACAAATCGCTGTCTTTTGCAGTTACCGAATTTACCAATGTTAAAAGCAAGGGATTGTGAAAATATTCTGCACCAAATTCAGTTCTGATTTTTTCTGCTTGTTTTTTTACAAAGGCAAGCATTATTACCGACATCAAAACAATTTTCTGTTTTTCTTCTTCTTCAAAATCTTTATTGTCTTCTGTTGTTTTGAAATTCTTAAATTGCTCTTGGAATAGATACAGATGCTTCCCGTATCCCTTTTTAATGTACTCGGCAAGATTAAGATTATAAACAGTTGAAAGAATATCAATTTCGTCTGTAAAAGTAGCGGAAAAATTAAACAAAAAACCATTTCTTGATAAAATATTATAATACTGTTTCCGTTTGCTTTCTTCACTATCGCCTTTATGTGCTTCATCAAGAATTACAAACCATTTTCCATTATTATCATAATTTTTAAAATCAACAATATTTTCTTTTTGAATATCGGAAATTAAATCTGAACGATAAAAATAAATATTAATTTGAGTGTCTTTGAATAAATCGCCGTTTATTTCCTGTTCCGGAAACTCACGCAAATCTCTGACAATAAATTCCATGCCGTTTTCTTTTTTTGAGTATTCGTTAAATTCGACAATGTGTTCTTTTAATTGTTGAATTAAATCGGGGCGGTGTGTTAAAAACAAAATTCTATTATCCGGCAGAATTTCATTCTTCATCAAGTTATGCAGCAGCTCGATAAGTTTGATTAATACAATACTTTTCCCACTGCCAGTTGCCATCCAAAAACTCATACGGTTTATAAAATTATATGCCGGAAGTTTGTAGTCATCTTCTTCAAAGTATTCTGACAAAATATTATAAGCTGTGCTTTCCGCATCGGAATATTCAAAATGATTTTTTTGTAACTCTGTATTTAAACCGTTTTGCTCCAATAGTTTTATAAATTGTTTTTTTGCTGTTTTGTTGTCTATAAAATTATCATAAAATTTATAAATAATTTTTGTTGCGTTCTGTAGTGCTTCCCTTTGATACGGATAAAGCGATTTATGCTCTGAAAATTTATTGAAATCAATATCTTTCCACAGTACAGGCAACTGTTCAAAATCTATGTTTTCGGCTATATTATATAAAGTACTGCTGTTCATTTTATCAATTTAAAAGTTTTTTAGCATTTTCAGATGTAATTACCGGTTTTCCTGTTTTTTCTTCAATCTCTTTTCTGGCATTTCCGGCAATTGTTCCGCCCTGATTGGCGATTATTTTATTTTGTTCAAATGTTTCCGGTTTTTTCTCTTTTGATATTTCTGTAGTGGTCGCTTCTGCAAGCATATTTAAAACCAATTCAAGATTGGTCATATTATCCCGCAGGTTTTCCATTTTTAATTTTTTCAATTTTTTATAATTTTTTATATCAAATCCGCACCAAGCTTTAGTAATTTCATTAGTAAGAATGGCATATTCCAACCCTTTTTTTACTCCTCTTGTATCCCATTCGTCAGTAAGTTCTTTTCTAACTTCAATGCTTTTTAAGCGTTGATTTATCCACTCTTTGCTGTATCCTTTTTTCAAGTAGGTTTCCATTGCCCGTTCAAACGCCAATTCGGGGTCTTCAATTTCTTCAATTCTTTCATTCCCCACTTTTGCCAACCATAATTTGAACGGTTCCGCTTTTTTCGATGGAACAGATTGTATTAAACGGAATAATTGTTCTGTATCAGCAACATTGGTCATTCGCATTTTACCGTCTGCCGCCGGCATTTTCAAAGCGTGAATATTTGTCACGGTTTCATTTCCTTCCGTTTTTATCCGTTGTTTTAATTTTCGCCAATATGCTTGCGGGTCAACACTTTCGGTTAATACCGAAAGGACATCTACGACAGAAAAATACCATTTTTCTTTTTCTTCATCCCAGTGTGTACGAATTTTTTTGCTTTCAAAAAGTTTTATTGATTTTTCTTCTTTCATGCTACCACCAAATTAAAGGTTTAACAATTTTATAATCAATATTGGCATATTCTATCTCGCTACCGTCTGTAAACACAACTTTATCCTTAAAAATCCGCTTGATAAATTTTCCGGTAAGAAAGCTCAATGTTTCGGGGATGTCAATTTTATCGTGCAGTTTTGTTAAATCTATTTTGATGCTGCGGCTTTTGTCGTCAAGTTTGGCTACTTCGTTGGCAAGTTTAAGGTCTTTGAAAAAAAGATATTGATGATAAAT
>QMPG01000509.1 GCA_003648455.1 Bacteroidota bacterium | reverse complement strand
CTTATTGAAAAAACAGGTTTTGGAAAATCTTTATGTTTTCAATTTCCTGCAACTCAATTTGAAGGATTAACAATAATATTTTCTCCTCTAATAGCTTTAATGCGTGACCAAGTTAATGGGTTAGTTAAAAAAGGAATAAATGCTAAATTTATTAATTCAGAGCAAACTGCTGAGGAGAATTCACAAACAATTCAAGATGCAAAAGATGCAAAACTCAAAATACTTTATATTGCACCTGAAAGACAAGAAAATCAAGAATGGATACAAGCAACAAGAGATATGAATTTATCAATGATTGTGATTGATGAAGCTCATACTATTTCAGTTTGGGGACACGATTTTAGACCAGCATTTCGACGTATCGTGAATTTAATAAAATTATTACCTGAAAAAATGCCTGTTTTAGCAACAACTGCAACAGCAACAAAAAGAGTCCAAATTGACGTAGAAAAACAAATATCCAGTCAAATAACTACTTTAAGAGGACAACTAGTTAGAGATAATTTTAATTTATATGTGATAAATGTAAATTCAGAAGATGAAAAATTAATTTGGCTTGCCGAAAACATTAATAAACTCTCAGGAACTGGTTTAATCTATACGGGAACACGAGTTAATACAGAAATATATTCTCGTTGGTTTGAATATTTAAATATAAATACAACTGAATATAATGCTGGATTAGATGGGGAAACGAGAAAAGACATTGAACTTGGTTTGATGGCTAATAAATGGAAAGCTGTTGTTTCTACAAATGCTCTGGGAATGGGGATAGACAAATCTGATATTAGATTTATTATTCACACACAAATTCCAGCCTCTCCAATTCATTATTATCAAGAAATTGGTAGGGCAGGACGAGATGGGAAACCAACCAATATAATTTTATTTTATAATTCGACAAGGGACGATAAAGGAATAGAAGAAGATTACAAACTTCCAAAAGCATTTATTGACGGAGGCCGACCAAGTTTAAAAAAATACAATAAAGTAATTAATGCTGTTAAGGGTGAGCAGTTAGGCGAACGCCAAATTATGAAAGCTACTAATCTCAAACAGACTCAGGTAAGAGTTATTAAAGCAGACTTAATAGAACAAGGAATTATTAAAGAAGTAATTTATGGTGGGTCTAAAAAATACGAATATCAATTTGATGCACCTGAATTGAATACAAAAGCTTTTGAAGAACTTAGGCAACTTAAATTATCAGAACTTGCGTCTATGATTGAGTATGTAAATTTATCAACTTCGAGAATGCAGTTTTTATGCAAATATCTTGGTGATGATGTTCCTGAAATAATTGAGAACTGTGATAATACAAATCTTGAAGAATTTAAATCAAATCCACAATATAATACGATTACTCAACTCAAAGAATTTAGAGAAAACTATTTTCCAGAATTACAAGTAGAAAGTAGAGGTTCAAATATAGTAAATGGTATTTCTGCAAGTTATTATGGAGTTTCAAATGTTGGCATAGCACTTCATCGAAGCAAATACAAAAAAGGTGGTGATTTTCCTGACTTCCTCCTTAAATTAACATTGAAAGCATATAGAAAAAAATATGGACAAGAGCATTTTGATATGATTGTTTATGTTCCACCAACAGAATCAGGTGATTTAGTTAAAAATTTCGCAGAAAAATTATCACGAGTTTTAAAAGTTCCAATTTCTCATAACCTTATAAAAACTGAGGAAACAAAACCACAAAAGGTTTTTCAAAACGGGTTTCTAAAAAAAGATAATGTTTCAGGGAAATTTGGATATAGAAATATTGAAGAAATTAGAGGAAAATCTGTAATTTTGTTTGATGATATTTTTGATAGTGGTGCAACAATTAAAGAAATTGGGAGAATGTTAACTAATAACGGTGCAAGTAAAATAGCACCTTTAATAATTGCCAGAACAGTTGGAGGTGATGTTTAATAATGATAGTATGGATAAAGAATTAGCATATTGGCTTGCTTTGGCTCATTTACCAAAAGTAAGAATAAAAAAAAAGAATGAGATAATAGTTAAATTGTTTGAAGAGCAAAAAACGATTATTGATTTCTTTCATTCTGATAAAAATGATTGGGTAAGTAATTATGATATAGATGATAATGAAATGTTTATTTTTGAAAAGGCAATAAATGAATTATCAAATTACTCATTTATGGTTGAAGATCTACTTGAACAAGGTTATAGTATTATACCAATAACATCTCCCGATTATTCTCCTATTCTTAAAAAGAACTTAGGAAGAACATTTGCACCACCATTAATTTACACAAAAGGAAATAAGAATATTCTGAAAGAGAGTTCTATTGCAATTGTTGGTTCTCGAAAAGCAGATGAAATCTCACTTGAATTTACAGACAATGTTGCTAAAAAAGCGTCAAAAGAATATAAGGTTGTTGTTAGTGGTTTTGCAAAAGGAGTTGATAAACAAGCCTTAGATTCAGCATTGAAATATAAAGGTCAGAGTATTATTGTCCTTCCACAAGGTATTTCAACATTTAAGTCAGGATTTAAAAAGTATTATAAACAAATTATTGAAGGGGATATTTTAGTTTTAAGCACATTTTTCCCAAAAGCTCATTGGAGCGTTCAATTTGCAATGGCTCGTAATCCTATTATTTATGGATTAGTAAATGAAATTTATGTTGCTGAATCAAGTTCAAAAGGAGGGACTTGGTCAGGTGTTGTTGATGGATTAAGAAAAGGCAGAAATATTTATGTTAGAAAGCCCAATGTAATTGAAAAAAACGCAAATAATTTATTAATACAAAAAGGAGCAATACCAGTTAATTTAGAAGGGAATAAATTGTCTTACGAACAGATTGAAACCTTAAATAGCATTGTTTCAGAACCAGATTTGAATACAGAAGAAGAAAAAATAATTGAATTTTTAAAAAAAGGAGTATATACATCTAAAAGAATTGTAGATACATTAAAAATCAATTGGACTTCAAGAAAAGTTACTTCATTTTTGAAACATCAAAAAGATGTTATTATCGTTAAAGGCAAACCTATGAAATTTGCTCATAAAGACAGAACAATACATGCTCAAAAAACATTGTTTGGGTAGGATTAAAATGGCTAATAAAGGGTATATTGTATTACCACCTTGCTGGACGGTAATACACCATATGTTAGTTGTAAATAAACAAGGATAATATAATTAGTAATGGGACATTTAAAAGGAATAGGTTTAGAAAATTTCAGGGT
>QMPG01000508.1 GCA_003648455.1 Bacteroidota bacterium | reverse complement strand
ATCAGCAATTAATCCATTTAAATATTTAGTAGTTACACGTGTGATGGCAACTACTATAGCCATTCCAATATTGTCGTTCTATTGCAGTTTTGTTGGCTTATTGGGGTCTTATTTTAATGTTCATGCCGAAGAGGCTATTAGTCTAGTCAGTTATTATCAAAATGCATTTTCATCTATAAGCTTTCTTGATATATTTGGTTCAGCCGTTAAGTCAATAGTTTATGGGTTTACAATTGGAATTGTTGGGGCATATAAAGGTTATAATGCCACACAGGGCACTCGTGGCGTTGGTAAAGCAGCAAATCAGGCAGTAGTGCTTTCTATATTTCTGATATTTATTGAAGAGCTTGCTATTGTTCAGATAATTAATTTTATTCGTTATTTTTAAAGAAATGGAAAAATATTCTCAACATATAATAAATAAAAACGAACCGGTTATTTCAATTAGTAGGCTCTATAAGTCATTTGATAATTTGGAGGTATTAAAAGGCATTAGTTTTAATCTTTATAAAGGCGAAAATATAGCAGTACTTGGTAAATCCGGTTCAGGAAAATCAGTTTTAATAAAAATAATCTCAGGATTACTTAGGCCGGATAAAGGAAAAGTTATTGTATTTGGGCAAGAGGTCGCCAGTTTAAATCATAAAAAATTAGATATTTTACGATTGAGAATTGGTTTTTCATTTCAAAACAGTGCCTTATATGATAGTATGAATGTTTACGAGAATCTTGCATTCCCCCTAACTATGAATGTGAAAAATGTAAGTAAAAACAAAATTGATAATGCCGTGGAAGAAGTTTTGGATGCCGTTGGTTTATTAGATAAAATAAACCAAATGCCTTCTGATCTTTCAGGTGGACAACGGAAAAGAATTGGCATAGCACGTACATTAATCTTAAACCCGGAAATAATGCTATACGATGAACCCACATCCGGTTTAGACCCTATTACTAGTGCCGGAATTATTAAACTAATTAACAAAGTACAACAAAAATATAATACAAGTTCACTAATTATTACACACGACCTTACCTGTGCTAAGCGGTCGGGCAACCGTATCGCTTTGTTGAATGATGGCGTATTTTTAAAAATTGGGGAGTTTGATGAAGTGTTTAATAATGATAATGAACAAATAAAAGGTTTTTTTAATTATAATTTTTCATGATAAACTATGAGTAAATCACAAAATAAACGAACAGTAATTGTAGGTCTTTTTATTGTTTTAGGATTAATATTCTTTATGGGTGGAATTTTTATGATTGGCAACCTTCATAAAGTATTTAACAGCAAAATAAATGTAATATCACTTTTTGAAGATGTTAAAGGTTTAAAGAAAGGTGATAATATTTGGTTTTCCGGCGTAAAAATAGGGACTGTGAATAACATTAGTATTTATGGACCATCAAAGGTTGAAGTAAATATGAATATTGAAACAGAAGTACAGAAATATATTCATAAAGACACAAAGGTCAAAATAAGTACTGACGGACTTATCGGAAATAAAATTTTAATTCTTTTTGGTGGTACTGAAAAGTATGCTGAGGTTCAGGATGGAGACACTTTAATAGTAGAAAAAACGCTATCTACAGAAGAAATGATGAATACGCTTCAGGAAAATAATGAAAATATATTAGCTATCACTTCTGATTTTAAAGCCATAAGTAGAAAATTAGTTTTGGGCGAAGGAACTATTGGGAAATTATTAAACGATACTTCTATTTATATAAATATTGACAGTGCTGTAATATCTCTCAAAAGTGCAACTTTTAAAACACAACAATTGGTCGGTTCACTCACTGATTTTAGTTCTAAACTCAATAAAGAGGGAATGCTGGTTAATGACTTAATAACAGATACGGTAATTTTTAATTCGATTAAATTATCTGTTTTGCGTTTGCAGGAAATTGCAGATACTGCAACTGTATTTCTAACAAATTTAAAACAAGCCGGTAATAATTCAAAAACTCCTTTTGGTATTTTAATACAAGACGAAAAAGCAGGTGCAAATTTGAAAGTAATATTTGAGAATTTGGAAAGCAGCTCTAAAAAACTAGAAGAAAATCTTGATGCTATGCAACATTCGTTTTTGCTAAAAGGATATTTTAAAAAACAGGCAAAATATTCTGAAAATGAAAATAAGAAAAATTAAAAATGCAAATTTTTCATTATCCGAAGTATTAATTCATTCAATAACTTCGATATAATTTTAAAATAATAAAATGAGAGACTTTATAGAAACATCTATTGATTACATTAAAAACATACCGGAAACCGGTGCAATAACCCAAACATCTAAATATGTTGAGGCAGCAGTAACAAAACATGTAGATATTTCAAATAAACAATTAATTGTTGAATTTGGTGCAGGCTTAGGAAATATCACACAAAAAATTCTTTCAACTATGAATGTTGATTCTGAATTGTATGCATTTGAAACCAATAAAGATTTTTGTGATAAATTAAATAAAATCAGAGATAAAAGGTTATTTGTAATAAATAAGTCAGCCACAGAATTGTCTGATGTTTGTAGTGAATGCGGACAAGTTGATTTGATAATATCCACTATTCCGCTAACTATTATACTTAATGATGAAATCAACAAAATTTTAGAATCAGGAAACAAAACTTTAAAAAAGAATGGTTTTTTTATTCAGGTTTTATACACAGGTATTTATCTTAATAAATTTAAAAAGTATTTTAAAAATTGTAAAGTAAAAATTATTAAAAACATACCTATTGTTTTTTTACATACATCTCAAAAGCTATGAATGATTTACTTGAAAACATATCAACCATGTTTAAGAAATACGGTGTGAAAAGCGTAACTATGGACGATATTGCCAGGGAATTTGGTATATCGAAAAAAACGCTCTATCAACATTTTGAAAATAAAACTGATGCTGTTTATAAAGTTGCACACTTTGAATTTGAAAAAGAAAGAGAAGAACTTGAAAAATTGTGCCAAGAACATAAACATGTAATCGACCAATTATATGCAATAAGTAAATTAATGATTGAAATTAATTTCAAACTAACATTTTCATTGACATATAGTATGGATAAATATTATCCTAAGATTTGGAAAGAATTACTAAATAAAAGGGAAACTCATATTCTTAATATTATTACAAATAATTTCAATACAGGAATAAAACAAGGTATTTACAGAAAAGATGTAGATATGAATATTATTCAGCATTTTTATGCCTTTT
>QMPG01000507.1 GCA_003648455.1 Bacteroidota bacterium | reverse complement strand
GGACTAATGAGCAAGCGCCCAAACTCAGGTATGCAACGCTTTCGTGATGTATTTTAATCGTTTAGTAGAACCTTTATTTCAAAGAACGGAATTTTGTTGCTTTTCTATAATTGCCAACGGTTTTAATATGGTGCGTTTGGCATTTCAACGCTCCAATATTTCAATTTACTACGATGTTTATTTATTGCTAATAACTTCATATTTAGTACTATCTGCCAAATGCACTATATTTTTTGTTACCGCCAGTTTTTCTTTGTATTTAGTCATAATGCTCGTCTTTCCAATCATCAATTTCGCATACTGCAATCATCTCGTCTATTATTCCAGCACTAATCTGAATTTGTAAACATGTTGATGCAACAGTTCTGTCATCAGTTTCATTCTTTATGTCATTTAAAATTTTTACTAAGGCATCTTCAATCTCATCTTCCGAAACATCATAATAATTTTCTAATCCTTCAAGAGCTGCATACTGCTCTTTCTTGTTTTTACTATTTATTGAATCCACAAACAAACTCTTAGCAATCGGAATATGATAATAATTAATCATTTCCACTAAAATCCTTAAAGAACCTTCTCTTCTTAACTCACTTCCTTTGCTATTATCATCTTTTAATTCTATTATATCTTGAACCAATCCTATTAGTTTTGATAAAATACTTTTGTTCGTATTGTCGTAGTCCGTATTTGATAATAATTCTTCATTTTCGCTAATATCAAGTCCTTGAATCATGATGATTTGGAATGGGATTTTATTTATAAAACTCCAAAAATCTTTCTCTAAATGTCTTATTATTCTGTTTTTTGTTTTTGCAATTTTTATAATTGTTTCACAAATCAATGCAATCTCGCCATAACTTATTTTCTTGGTCAATACATCATTTAGATGCAGAAAGATGTATTTATAATCAATCCGATTGTCCTTACCTGCAATTATCAGGTCAATCTCATTACAAATTTCTTTTATGTCCTTTTTTTTAATTTTATTCATTGTCGCTTTGTTGACGATGTTGTTTTTTGAAATTGGCGGTAACGGTTTGCAAATATGACCCGTAGCCGTTTCATTGAAGGATTTTTGTTGATTACTCGTATGCTTATTTTACTACTCATTTTTCTTAAAAACGGTTAAACCGGCTATGGGATATGATTTGCTGTTACAAGCTGTTATTCTTTAATTTATTATCATTTCAGTTTATAATCACTATTTGAAACAATTATTAATTCTTTGCTTTTTTTTAGTTCATCTTCAAATTGTGTTATTTCAGAAACTGAATTTGGATGAAAAACAAAAATGAGTTCAGGGATTTCTTTACTTATTTTATTTAGTATTTGAGTATCTTTTATTAATCCTAATTGAATTTTATCTCCAATAATATTTTTAACATCATTGAACAAATTTTTTCTAAATAATTCTTTGTGTTTACCATTTATGTATGCCTCAAAATCTTTGATATGAGCATTAATGCCTGCATCGTTTTTTATAGCACCCAATCCTGTTTTTACTTCAAACAAAACAATTTTTCCATTGGAACGTTCAACCCCTAATAAATCAATAGTTGCTCCTTTTTCTCGTTCTTCTTTTAAAATTTCATTTTGTTCAAAAGCATATTCCATATCTATAATCAAATATTTATCTTCTTTGTTTTGATTACATTTTGCAATATTTTGCTGTGTATCAAATTCATTCCTATCATTGTTATTTAATAACCAAATGTCGATAGCTTTTTTTGTTCCTTCGAAATATTTTGATGGATTTGTTATTGCTATTTCAGTTGACGGAACTTTTCCATATTTTTCATCAACTTTTAAACTTCCAATCTCTAATGCTTTCCCTTTACGATAATAGATAAAGGCTTCTCCATTTCGTCTAACTTCAAGTTGCAATTCGTTATCCGATTTCACATAATCTAATAACTGTAAAAGGTCTCCTTTTATTAATCGTTCTAAAAGTTCTTTTTTTATTTTTCGTCCCATATTTTCGTTTTTCTGAATTATTTCGATGTTTACTTTAATAGCTTGTAACGTTTTGAATATGGTGCGTGCCGCAGTTTGAAACAGTTATTTTTCAATATACGACCAACTTTATTCTGTGTATTAACTTTCATATTTACAACTAATTGCGGCATGCACTATATTTTTTGTTGTGCAACGTTTTTTATTTGTTCAATTAGTTTTTCATATTGATTTAAGTATATTTCATTTTCCTTTAATAGAGTTTCATTTTTAATCCAAGGAAATATCCATTCTTTATTTTTGTCGGAAACTCTACCAAAAAAACAATAACTACCGTCAGTTTGAATGTTGTCTTTAAGCGATTCCCAATTATTATGGGTCGTATTTATTCTGTCTTTAAAACGTAAACAAACAAGTAAATAATCCAATTCAGGAAAGTGTCGCTTGAATTTCTGATATTCAGTATCTATTTTACCGCCTGGAGAAATCATTTTTGGATTTCCCCATTTTTTTAATTCTATAACACCTAAAGCCTGTTCTCTTTTGACAATACTTACGTAAGGATTTATGCTTTTAATAAATTCAGTCTGTTGCATGGTTTTTTTGGCTATTATTATATCAAATTGAGAAGAGAAATATCTTTTATCTTTTATTTGTCCTTTGAAAAAGCATAGATTTGGCAAATCTTCTCTTAAGAACTTTATTAAAATATCTTCGTAAAGAGAGCCGTTTATTCCTTTGTGCCTTAATCCTTCATGATATACTTTTTCGGAAAATTCAACAATTTCTAATTGCCTTAAATTATATTTACCTGTAAACATTTTCTTTTATTAAATGATTTAATTCTAAGTTAGTAAGAGGTATTTTATTGAAATGAAGCTGGGTCGAATTTAATTTCAGTCACATTATTTTCCAAAAGCCAGCCTCGTGCATCTAATTCGTTAATCACTTCATTTAAACTCTCTCTTTTTGCGTTTGGGTCAACTTTCATTACATAATTCCATAAATCAGTTTTCTTTATATTCAATCGACCTTTATCAGATTGAATTTTACCGTATTTCATTATTTTTTCAAGAAGTTCATTAGGTCCTAGCATATTTTATATTTTTAAGTTTAATATCTAAATTTAGATTGATCGGTTGTTTCAAATTGAGACTAACGTCAAATCTTATTACTGATTATCTGTAAGTTAGCAAATCCAATATCATTTGGATTCAGGTCAAATTTAGCAATATTTTTCTTGATTCGGGATACTATTCTCAGTTTTCT
>QMPG01000506.1 GCA_003648455.1 Bacteroidota bacterium | reverse complement strand
ACAAACAAATACTCTTAACCCATAAATATTCAATTTATGGATTAGGAGTTCTGAAATTTATGCTTAATCCACCCGAATTTTAAAGTGAGCCGTTTTTTTGTCGAATTTATAAATTTTTTTCCCAATTGAATCTGCAAAAAAAATTATGTAAATAAAAATAAATATTATCTTTATATTTGTATATAAGCATCTTCAAAAAAAAATGCTAAAAATAATGGAATACCCAAATTTGCCGGTATTACTTAATTTCCGCAAAAAACGGGACAGGCTGTAAAAAATTTGTGAACGACGAAGCCCTCAACGAAGTTATTTTTTCGGGTTAAATTATTGAGTTCAGTTTAAAAAGTCAGGGTTTGAATATTTTTACAAATTCCAATAATGTTTAAATGTTGATATTCAACCTGTTAGAAATTCAAGCCCTGACTATAGAAGCTGTTTTTTTAGTTTTTATACTGGACTCATTATTGCTTTAGCCGGGAGAGTATTTAATGCTGTCTGATTTTATTTAAACTATTATGAAAAAATTAATAAATGCAATTTCCTTTTTAATTCTGATAAATATAATAAAATTATTTTCCGGTTGCGGTCCTTGTGATTGTAACATTGCTCCCGGAACATTTGATTTTACTCAAATTAAAACGGAAAATATTAATAATGCAGGACGCTGGCATAGTATAACAGAATCTGATACATTGAAGGCTGCTGCAGTAGCTTTTAAAATATCGGTTTCAGGTAACGATACTTTGCTCTCGGCATATCATATTTCTTCCTTTGGATTTTCACAGGCTTGTGCTTTTGAATGCTATTGTCCTATTCCATTCAAACCAAATCAGTTAATAGAGGATATTTCAATTAAAACAATATATGATTTATCAGATGATATGCCGGCAGGGAGCGATATTACAAATTTTTTTGTTGGATACACCGATAATTACTCTAACACTTCAGACAAGTTATATCTATCTATAGATGAAATACTTAATAAAATTAACCCTGATATGTTATATGATACTCAAACAGTATCTTTTCAAGTGTATCTGAAAAAAGAAATAACTGTGCAAAAAGCTCAATTTTTATTTTCAATAACTCTTTCAGACGGAAGAGTGTTATCTGACACAACTTCTTTAATAACAATTGAATAAATAATTTATTATGGTATTGAAGTATCGTATAAAAGCAAAAATTAAATATGTAATCTCTTTTTTATTTATTATATATGCAACAACTTTTTTAGTTAATGCAGGTGATAAGACTATTAAAAAATATAGTTTCTCAGCTTACTATGGTTTGCGTAATGTAAAATGTGACAGTTTTCCAAATTCCAATAATCTTGATTTTATGAATTATCTGTATGTTGAGACAGAATATCCTGAGTTTGCCGAATATGATTTTATTGGCTTCTCAGCTCATTTGTGGTTTAAAAACAATTGGGATGTTGATATTAAACTTGCTATGTTTGATGATTTTATTCCTGATAATATTAATATTTCCGCACAATACTTTCCTTTTAAATTTATTGGTTTTAATATGGCAATTTATGGTTATCCTCAAACAATGGAAAATTTTGATTATTTCCATAAAATAAACGAACCCGATTATTATACTTATGCAGATTACAGACAACGCAATGTTTATGAATTAGGATTATTAGCAGGACCGGTTTTAAAATTTCATTACAGAATTTTAAATGTTGTTATGAAATTAAATTTTGGAATTAATGAATTATTCCCTTTTTCGGAAGATATCCATCAAAAACAAATTGATGCTAATTATCGAAGGAAATTAATATATGAAACAAATTGGTCGTCGGCATTTTTTTTCTTCCCCGAAACTGAATTAGAAATTGATTGTTTTAAAATTTCAGGTAAAACATTTGGTGTTCGTATGCAATCTAATTGGTTTACAACCAAGCGTTCTATTGATTATACAAAAACTGTTTTTGAGTGGACGGAAGATAATTCGTCTAAACAGATTGTTAAAAATCCTAAGCACCAATTTAGTAAATTTGAATATGATTTTGGAGTATTTTTAAGGCTGTAAAAAAAATGACAATGATTTTGCAATAATTTATTTTGAGGTTTTTTTGAATTATTCTTTTTTATTCTTATCAACAATAACAAAAATATCTTCGTTATCTTTTTTCATGAGGTATTGTTCGCGAGCAAATTTTTCTAAATTTTTTTTGTCTGTTTTAAGCTCGTTCATTCTTTTTTCGTCTTGTTCTATTTTGTGTAAATAGTATTTTTTTTCTTTTTCAAGTTGATTTAATTTGTGAATATTAGAAACTCTGTCGATTAAATTATTTTGGTCAAAAATTAAAAGCCAAATAAAGAATACCAGCAGAGATAAAAAATATTTGTTTTTAAAAAGAGACAATATTTTTTTATTAAGCTTTATCATATTTTAATTTTTGTTATTATACAAAGTTATGATTTTTTTATAAGTTCCAAAAAAATCAGCCGCCACTTATTAAATGAATAACATTTACATTATCGTTATTTTTAATAAGAGTAGTTTCATAAACATCTTTTTTTATAAGCTTACCGTTAATTTTTATAACAATCATTTTAAAAGTGAAATTTTTTATTTCAAGCAATTGTGAAACGGTCATAGTTTCGCAGTCAAAATTTTCGTTTCTATTATTTAAAGTAATTTCCATAAAATTAGATGTTTTTTAATAATATTTCAAGAGCCTGGTTTGCAAGCATATTGGCAACAATTCCAACACGTGGTGCAAGAGCCGGATTTTTATCAGACACTTCTGCTATTCCGTCTCCGCAAATATACAGATTATCTATTTTCTTTGTTTTCAATAAGTTGTTGTCTCCCCAACCTGCAATTCCAACACCCAGAATTAGAGGTTTGTCAGGCATTTTATCTAAAACCGTTTCAATAATCATTTGTTTCATTTCTGCCTTGTCAAAAGCTTCAATAATAACATCACAATTTTGGAATAGCTCAATAATATTTTTTGAGTTTAATTTTATATCAACAGCCTTAACTTTAACATCAGGATTAATATTTTCGATGTTTTTTTTTAAAGCTGATACTTTTTTTTGCCCTATCTGATCATAAAAATAATACTGACGATTTAGGTTACTTTCTTCAATAACATCAAAATCAGCAATAATCAAATTCCCAACATTAACTCTTGCAAGCGATACAGCACAATTAGAACCCAATCCGCCTGCACCTGCAATGCCAACAGTTTTTGTTTTGAGTATATT
>QMPG01000505.1 GCA_003648455.1 Bacteroidota bacterium | reverse complement strand
TCGGAATCCCTTTTTTGCTTCCATGGGTAAAAAACCTGCCAGGTTTGGTTAATTAAAAGCCATAAGCTTAAATCATTGATAATCTGACTAATGGGAAACCTGGCAGGTTTAAGCAAACTCGTTTCGGAATCCCTTTTTTGCTTCGATTAACAGATCCTGAAACAAGTTCAGGATGACGTTGGAACTTGTTTCGGAATCCCTTTCTTAATTCTATAAACAGATGCTGAAACAAGTTCAGCATGACCCCTGCTGTTCAGGATTTGCAATCCCGAACTAACAAGCTGTATATTAACACTTTCGAATTGCAAATCCGAAAGAGCAGAGGGCACTTACTTAAAAGAAAATTTTTTTAATTCATTCAGGCTGAAATGATAGTTAACCGTAACCCCTTTATGAACTCCGTTAACGACATCTCCTTTACCGGATTTTCGTCTGAAGCGACGCTTATCGCCAAACCTTTCGTAAATCTTTTTCAGCTCTTTAATATTTTGATAAAAGAATAAATATTCATTTTGTTTTATGATACAAGGTCTGTTTAAAACACCCCAAAAAATAAAAACCGGTTTTTGTGTTTTCTCATTAATGCTGAAATAACGCAACAAATCGCTAAGATTTAAAGCAACTGTTTCAGAAGGTTTTAAATTGCTGTATGGTAATATTTTTTCGACAGACATAAAAGTCCTTTTTTGCACTTTTATCTCAATATAAAACCAAACATCGTCAACATCTTTTTTGTGTACTTCAATATCGGGGTAACTATTTTCGGATGTTTTTTTTGCAAATAAATTATTTTTTTTATTCAGGTGATTAACAATCTCTTGTTCAAAGTGCTCAGAAAAATCAAGATCTTTTTCAAATAAATACAAACCTTTACTTTTCCCATCACATCTGGTTGGGCATGTATTACAATCATAAATATTTTGTGAAATCTTTTTATAATACAATTTAAAAGAATTCTAATAATTCATAATTATTAAGTGCTTTGCTTCTCTTGAGTTTCGTCCTCTTACATTATAAGTATATAATTTATCAAAAGAAGTAATATTTATTCCTTTTTTGTCATACAAACTATAAATAAACTCGGTATTCTTAATAACCAACATCCATTTGGCTTCTGTTTTCAATAAAATGTTTGCAAGTCTTATTTGGTCATTTCTTGTAAATGAGTTTTGGTCATATTCTGAGAAATTAGAATCATAAGGAGGGTCAATAAACATAAAATCGGAACTAATGGGTTTAATCTCATTAATAAAATCCTCAAAATCAAGATTATACAATTTAGTTTTTGAAAAAAGATTTATTACATCGTCAGAAAATATTGCATCAACCTTTTGTTTCAAATTCTTTTTGTTATATGCAATTCCTCCATAAGGGATATTAAATTCACCACTCTTATTAAATCGGAACATAGAACCATAACATAACTCACGAACTATGTACCAAATTGCCAAGAATTTCTCGTTTGTAATATTATTTAGCTCGCTTTTTCTAATTTTATTCATTAAAGTTCTAAAATGAATATAAAACCCACTCTTATAAGCAGTTTCAATATGAATACCTATTTCTTCGTTACTAAAATTTCTGCTTTCTTTTCTGGAAATGTTAACAACACGATTAATTTTACTAATAAGATTTTTAACAATTTCTGAAATAAAATTATCAAAGTCAATTAAAAACTCATTGTCAAATAATTTTTCATATTCATTATTGTCAATATGTGTTAAAACAACTGCTCTTATAAGGTAAGAAACATCATCTTTTTCAATTACATTATTAAAATAATCGTCATAAATCATTAATATTTCAGAATTTGTAATTGAACTGAATTTTTTAATCAGATCCCAAGCCTCAATAAATTTGTAGAGTTCGTTTCGGAAATTAATATTACCAATTTGCTTATAAAAATTAATTAAATCAGTGCTTTTGTCGTTTGCATATGAGTTACATTTTGGATTTAAGGCGAAGAAAACACCACCTCCTCCAAAAAAAGGTTCAATATATCTATCGAAATTCGGTATGTGCTTCTTAAAATTTTTAAACTCTTTAAATTTGCCTCCTGTCCATTTTATTAATGGTTTTTGTAGTTTAACTCTACCTTTCAAATCTTTCATATAAAAAATAATTGCGATGCACACAAATTTATAAAAGAAACTCGAAAAAAAATAATAATATTCATATAATAATTATTTGTTTTCAAAATGCGTTTTATGCAACATTTTTTTTAATTTTGAATTATTATTGTTAAGCAAATGAAAAAAAATAGAAAATCAGATTCCTTGCCACAAATAGAAGGATGGCTGTCTATTTTGCTAAATATTTTACTCTTTATTTTAAAATATTGGGCAGGAATAGTAACCGGTTCAATTGCAATTTTGGCCGATGCCTGGCATACTTTGTCAGATTCGTTTACTTCAATTATTGTTTTGCTTGGCGTAAAATTATCAAAACGACCGGCAAACGAAGAGCATCCTTTTGGTTTTGGTCGTGCAGAGTTAATAGCTTCAATAATAATAAGTGTTTTATTATTTGTAGTAGGTTTTAATTTTATTATTGAATCTTTTATAAAGTTGTCTAATCATGAGATTACAAAATTTGGCAATATTGCAATAATTGCAATATCAATATCAATAATATTGAAAGAAGCTATGGCAAAATTTGCTTTTTGGGCTTCAAAAAAATCGGATTCAACTGTACTCAAAGCTGATGCATGGCATCATCGTAGCGATGCAATTTCGTCAATTATTATCTTGATTGGCGTGTTTTTTGGTAAATATTTTTGGTGGATAGACGGTGTTCTCGGTATTATTGTTGCTTTTCTTATTTTTTATGCTGCCTACGAAATCTTAAAACAAACAATTAGTCCATTAATTGGCAAACGCCCTGATGATGAACTTACACAAAAAATTAAAACTATATGTAATAATGTTTCAAAATCAGACGTTTATATTCACCATATTCACATGCATAACTATGGAAAACATATTGAAATTACTTTCCATATTCAACTGCCTGGAGATATGAAATTAGAAGATGCCCACAGTGTTGCAAATGATATTGAAAAAGAAATTAGAATCAAATTAAATATTGAAGCAACTATTCACATGGAACCAATTGGAGATAAAGAAGATAATTGAGAATTTAGAATTAGGAATTAATATGTAAACTTTAAACTTTGAGTCCACTCCGAAAAGTAGAAAAAGCACGTCATTGCGAGGAACGAAGCAATCTAT
>QMPG01000504.1 GCA_003648455.1 Bacteroidota bacterium | reverse complement strand
ATTCAATAGGTTGATACAAAACGACATCTTGATTTATCTTATTTATGGTAAAAGCATCATTAATTTTTGTATTACAATCCCATTCTGCATCATGAATATCATAAAAAAAATCTTTCTCTTCATTATTAATAAATTCAGGATAATTTAATTGCTTAACAAGGTCTTCTTCAATTGGATAAAGTTCTATTGCGGTATAGTTAACAACACGGTTTGATTTTTTTGACTCGAGATAAGTTAAAAAAGCATTTAAACCGGTACCAAATCCTATTTCCAGAATTGAGATTGGATTAATGCTACAAAAATTAAAGCCGTTATTAATATAAACATGCATTGATTCTTGCACAGCACCATAAACTGAATGATAATGCTCGTCTAATTCAGGAACATACAGAGAGCTTGAACCGTCGTTGGTTTTAATAATTTTCGATTTCAATACGAGAAATTAAAATTTTGTTAATTCATTAAAAAGTCTGATAATAAAACTGTCTGTCATTGATGACAGATAATGAATAATTGACATAAGATAATCATTATAATCATTGAGATTATAAATCACCTCATTATCAATTCTATAAAGTTGCCTTTGACCAAAATCACTTTCCGAATAAGTAATCAGCCAATCGTAAAAAGAATCTGATAATAATGGATATGTGTTCTGCAATTTTTTCACCTCTTTTAATGTTTTTTCTTTTGTGTATAAATTTGCCAAAACATTAAAAATTGAAGTAATAATTAATTCGGCATATTTATGAAAATGCACTAATCTCTCGTGATTATAGATATGTCTATAATTAAAACTTTTGATAGAATTAATCAGTTGCAAATAATCATCAGAGAAACGAATTCCTTCTTCGGGAGAACTCATCTGACACAAATTAATAATAAAATCGTGCATTAACACAGTATTATTAATTTCCCGAATATGAGACGTTTTTATTTTCTCGGAAATAACTTTTAATTCTTTAAGTTGGCTTCTTGACAGAATCTTAAGTGTTATAGCATCTTCAATATCTCTGCCGAGGTATGATATTTTATCTGCAATTTTCACAACACAGCCTTCCCATGTATAAGGAGAATATTGATTTGGGTGATCAATATCGTATAAATCAATAGCTTCATCGCGCGGAAAAATTGAATTTTCATTTACTTCACCACAATGCGAAATAATTCCATCGCGCACAGCATAAGTTAATGATAAATTTTCTTTTCGTCCATATTGGTTTTGCAAGGTTTCAATTTTATCGATAAACCAAAGACTATTTTTTTCATGCCAAAAAGTTTTGTTAATTTCATTTTTGGCAATCTTATTTAAAACAACTTCACCTTTATGTCCAAATGGCGCATGACCTAGATCGTGACCAATGGCAATAGCTCTTGTTAATTCAGTATTCAGCCCCAAATAATCTGATATTGTTTCGCTTACAGAGGCTACATGACTGACATGTTCAATTCTTGTGCATATATGGTCATTGGTAGTAGCGAAAAAGACTTGTGTTTTGTGTTTTAGTCGTCTATATGCCTTACAATGGAGTATTCTGTTATAATCTCTCCAAAACTCACTCCTGACATCATCTTTACGCTTATATAACGAGCCATAACGTTCAATTGATTTTTCCCATTTGGGACTTCCGGGAAATGTGCCTGAATTTTTAAATCTTTCTTTTTGCATGTAAATATGATTGTTTAACAAAAATAAGACTTTTCCCTTAGAAGACAATATATAAGTAAACTGTTTTTTATTTTCATACAAAAGCCCTTATTTTTAATAAAATAAGGGCTTTTGTATTTTTAAATTTGCTTATATAATAGAGCGAATTACTTTTGTTTATAAATATGAACTCCAAAAGGATTTTGTATATGCTCTTTTAAAAGTTTTGCTTCTATTTCTGAACTTTCCAAAACATTTTTCAAAACATCACCTATTGAAACAATACCTACAATTGTATCTTTGTCGAGAATTGGAATATGACGAATTCGTTTTGAGGTCATAACATTCATTAAATAAGTAGGAGTATCGTCAATCTTACCAATAATCAAATCATTTTTAGGAGTCATTATTTCTTTAACTGGTTTATCACAAATTTGCATATTTTGTGCATAACATTTGTACAATACATCCCTTTCTGAAACAATCCCTTCTAAATCGTTGTTATCGTTAATAACAATTAAAGAACCAATTTTGTTGTCGGAAAGAATTTTTACTGCATCTAACACACTTAAATTCTCATTAATAGTAAAAATCTTTTTCCCTTTTTTGTCCAAAATATTAGAAACTTTCATTTTATTCCTCCTTATATTTAGAAATGATTATTAAAATTTATTTTGCTTGAAGATATTTATCTATTCCAAGAGCAGCTTTATGACCATTAGCAATACCATGAATAACATCAGGACCTTGAATAATATCACCACCAACAAATAGCCATTTTGCCTTTGATTGAAAATCTTTATCAACAACAATCCTACCTCGTGGACCAAACTCAAGACTTGCTTTAATATTTTCAGAAATATAACTAACATCCATGCCCTGACCAATTGATTCTACAATCATATCGCCTTCGAAGAATTTTTTATCATTTTCATCGAATTTAGGACTAAATCGGTGTTCTTCATCAAATACAGAGAGACAACGAACAACATTTAAACCTTTTATCTTACCGTCAACTATTTCGACAGATTTTGGTCCCCAGCCCGGATTAATAATAGCATTCTCTTCACGAGCTTCAACAACTTCCTCTACATCAGCAGGTAAAATATCTTCTGTTTCAAGTGATGTAGTAATAATTTGAACTTTGCCGTATTTTTGTTTTTGTAATCGAGCTAACGAACGAGTTATATCCATAGCAACGTTACCACCACCAATTACAACTATTTTTTCAGCAACGTTAATTTCTTCTCCTCTTGTAATTTTGCTTAACAATTCAATTGACTGATAAACATTTTCGTGGTCGCTGCCCGGTATTCTTGTACTTCTACCAAGATGAAGACCTGTACCGGCAAATACAGCATCATATTTTTCTTTTAATTCATCCAAAGAAACATCAACACCTACTCTTGTGTTATACTGTATTTCAACACCGAGAGATAAAATATAATTAATATCTTTATCTATTTGATCATAAGGTAAACGATATTCAGGTATTCCATAACGCATCATACCACCAGCTTCGGGATATAATTCAAAAATTTTCACTTCATAGCCCAATAAAGCAAGATAATATGCAGCTGAT
>QMPG01000503.1 GCA_003648455.1 Bacteroidota bacterium | reverse complement strand
TAAAATGTTAAGCATACTATCTAAACGGCTACTTACTTTCGAATAACGGTTCTCTAAAAAAAATGGTATTTCAAGTCCTTTCAATGCTGTTGCAATTCCATATGCATACGATTTTGTGTCTTCTTCATTAATGTTAAACTCTTTTTTATTGATACCGTCTTGTAAAATTTGTTCTATAAATAATATTTCGTATTCATCATATTTTTTACGGTATTTTTGAATAAAGTTGAAATGATTAAGATAATCTGATTTTATTGCAGAATAAAGGTTTGCCAACTCATCAATCAAGCTCATCCTCGTAATAATATATTTTTTAAGTTTCGATTTACAATCAATATTTGCAGTGATTATTTTATTCAATTCTCTAAACATTGTAGCACCTTCTTTTTCTATTACGGCAGCAAACACCTCTTCTTTGCTTTTGAAATAGTGATACAATGTACTTTTCCCTTTCCCAGATGCTAAGGCAATTTCATCCATTGTAGATTTTTTAAAACCATACCTTCTAAAAATATCCTGTGCTACTTTTATTATTCTTTTTTTAACATTTTCGTCTTCCATCCTTTCTACCTTTTATGCAATCTATTCGACTATATTTGCAGATTAGTCGGCAAATATGTTTATTATTTATTTCATTTGCAACTATTGAAACAAAAATTTATAATTATTATTACATTTTTTAATAATACGTCGGTAAATGCATTTCATTTTTATAAATTATAATATATTTATATCTGACAATTCACATATTGTTTCTATTTTATTTGTTTTATTGTTAGTTACCTTTGAAAAAGAATTATCAGAGTAGTCGAGTTCTGATGCCATTTGATTATAAATTAATAGGTCAGCAATAAGCGGAAAAATTTTATACATCCAAACTGCAAATTTTCCCTGTCTTGTTAAAACCAAGCTTCTTTCACCTTTTATGTATGCTTTGGCGATGCTCTTAGCAACTTTTACGGCAGGCATCATTTCTTTTTCATTTCTGGGTGATTCTTTTTGCGATACACCCATTTTATTTAATGCATTTTTTCTTATACTGGATTCAGTAAAACCAGGATGAACAATCAATACATTCAGTTCTTTTTTTATGTTTTCCATTCGTAACGAGTTTAAAAAACCATTTAGTGCATGTTTTGAAGCACAATAACCCGTACGTCCCGGCAAAGGTGCAAGACCTGCAATTGACGAAATGCCAATTACTGTACCTTTTTGTTTTATAATATGTGGTAAAGCAAATTTTGTACAATAAACTGCACCGTAAAAATTTGTATCCATTAGTTCTTTTATTACGGATAAATCCAAATCTTCGAAAGTTGCTCTCATTGAAATACCCGCATTATTTATAAGCACATCTATTTTTCCATATTTTTCAATTGTCTTGTTAATTAAACATTTACAGTCTTCAATATTTTTCACGTCTGTTTTTACAGAAAATGCATTACCATCTTGTTCTTTTATCTTTTCTTCGATAATTTTTAATTCTTTAATTCTTCTGGCAGCAAGAACAACTTTTGCACCTTTGCCAGCAAATTCAAATGAACAAGCTTTACCTATTCCTGATGATGCTCCGGTAATTATTATAACCTTATTTTCAAATTGTTTTCCTTCCATTATTCCAATTTATATAAACATAATATAATCTTTAGACTCTATTCGTTTTTTAGTCAGTCTCATGTAAAAAAATATTAGTATAAAGTTTGTAAAGCAAACTGTTCAGGATGTTTACCTTTCACATCTTTATACATTTTATTTATTTGTTTCATCACTGTCTGATAATCTTTAACTTCATAAATAACACCTTTTATTCCCATCTCTTTTTTCTCATAATCGAGATACGTAACCACTATCGGGACATTGGCTTTTAATGCCATAAAATAAAACCCTCTATTCCATTCTGTAATCTTTTTAATCCAACCCTCCGGAGATAATACAATATGTAATTCATCAGCATTATTTAATAATTCGACAACCTGATAAATTGCATTTTTACCAGCAACTCCCCTAACAGGGATTGACCCAAATTTTTTCATTACTAAATTCATGGGGAAAAAGAATAGTTCTTTTTTTGAAAGAAATCTGTAATTAACTCCCAATTCAGAATAACCCAGTTTACCATAAATAGCATCAATTTGAGATGTATGTGGTGCAAAGATTGTAATTGACTTTTTTATATCCGGGTATTCACCCACTATTTTCCAACCTAATTGTTTTAATATCTTTCCTGAATATGTTTTCATTTACCTGTTTTATTTGTTCCTTATCTGTTTTATAGTCAGTATTAATTAAAAAATATTATGGAGCTAAACCCTTTGTTAGAATACTCATTAATCCTTCGGAGTATGGAATATATTTTTCATATTTATCTTGAAGAAAGAATGGAATTTCGAGTCCCTTTAATACCATGATAAGTATATCTAGTAAAACATCAATATCTTTAATAGGTGCGAACTCTTTTGTTTCAATTCCCTGCAAAATAATTTTTTTAAGATTTCCTTTTTCCCACTCGTCCAGTTCGTTTCTTAAATCGTCAATAAAATCGAAGTGCTCAAAGAAATCAGCTTTTAATGTCTCGTGGTAGTTTGCAGCATAATATAAAATCTCCATCCTTTTTATCAGATACTGTTTCATCTTCCCTGATGCACTTAAATCTGTGTCTATAACAATTATTGACAACCTATTTTTTAAGCTAATTATCTCTTTGGAAACAACCTCTTTAAATAAATCTTCTTTACTTGCAAAATGATAATATAAAGAACCTTTTGCTTTCCTGGCAATTTTTGCAATTTCGTCCATAGATGTTTTATGGAATCCAAATCGACTAAACAATTTATTAGCAACGCTTAAAATTTTATCTCTTGTATCTTCAATTGCCATAATATATGATTTTGCAATATTTGACTATATTCGTTTCAGAGTACAAAGTAAATATTTTTTATTGTAATAATAAAATTAGTTGATGATTATTTTTGGAAGAGTAAAAAGAGTAATAATTATTTTATGCATGACTTTTGGGTTAAAGTAAAAACTAAAATCTTTTGTTTACTGATTTGTTAATGTAAATTCTTGTTGTGGTTTTCCAGGCTTTTACTCATAGACATAAAGGAAATATTGAAAAGAACCATGAGTTTCAGCCTAGCAAAAGGGCAAGTGCTGCAGGAATTGGAAGTAGAAATGGAGTAACACACGACCAAAAAAAATCCTCCGTCAGGCTGACAGAGAACCTCTTTTTAGTT
>QMPG01000502.1 GCA_003648455.1 Bacteroidota bacterium | reverse complement strand
TTTTTCAGGAGATTGATAATAAAAACGAAATTTCAGATATGATGATATTAATTGCAAAATTATATAATAAGAAAAAAGATTATAAACAGAGTATTAATTTTGGTAAGAAAGCTTTGAAAATTTCCAAAGAAAATGGTCTTTTAGAACAACAACAAAAATCTTGTTTTTTATTATCTGATAATTATTTAATACTTAAAGAATATAAAAAAAGTTTAGAATCGTTTAAGCAATATAATATTATTCAATCTTCAATATTTAATAAGAAAATTGCTAAAACAATTAGCGATTTAGAAGTTCGGCATGCAACGGAAAAAGAAAAAAAGGAAAATGAAATTCTGAAGAAAGATAAAGCTATTCTTGAATTGAAATTTAAAATACTAATAATAATTCTGTTTTTTGGAATTCTTCTAATAATATTACTCTATATTCGGTATTGCGAAAAAGTGAAATTGAATCAACAAATTGAAAAGCAAAAAGAAGAACTAAGGATTGTAAATCTTAAACAAGAAGAACTTTTGGAACAATTAGAAAAGTTGAATGCCACAAAAAATAAGTTCTTTTCCATAATTGCTCATGATTTGAAAAACAGTTTTCACGCATTACTTGCAGGTTCCAGATTACTATCTGTTGATATAGATAATCTTGATAAAAAGTTAATTAAAACTTTAGGAAGAGAGCTAAAAATTTCTGCAGATAATTTATATAAACTTTTGGATAATCTTCTAAAATGGGCAAGAGTTCAAATTGATGTTATACAATATGCTCCAACCAAAATTCAACTTAGTGAAATTATTGAAGAAAATTTTAATCTGTTAAATGGAAAATCTATTGATAAAAAGATTGATATGATATCTGAAGTTGATAGAAATATTTTTGTATATGCAGATAGAAATATGTTAAATTCCGTTCTTCAAAATCTTGTGTTTAATGCTCTGAAATTTACTCATCCCGGAGGAAAGATAACAATTAACTCAATCAAAAAAGACGATTATATCCAAGTAGATGTAAAAGATAGTGGAATTGGAATTAGTGAGAAAACGATAAATAAATTATTTAAAATAGATATTCATATTAGCACTCCGGGAACAGCAAATGAAAAAGGAACTGGGTTGGGTTTAATTTTATGTAAAGAATTCATTGAGAAAAATGGTGGCAAAATCTGGATAAAAAGTGAGTTTGGAAAAGGAAGTATTTTTTCTTTTACTCTGCCTGCTTTTTCTGAAGAAAACAAGAAAATAAATAGTGCATAAATGGGAAACTAAATTTCCAAGTCGGAACTCTGTTTTTTAGAAATATTTTATTATCAAATGTAGAAGGAGTTATGAACACTAAAACTACATAGTTGGCGTATATTTCTAATTTAGTCGTAATTTTCATTATCGGTAAATTCTTATACTCAACTCCTAATTTTTGATAAATATCCTCATGAAGCGTTTCAGGTATCCCTTTTTTTCTAACATTTTACAAAACCGTCAAATTTAATAAAAATTTATTAAATAATTTTCCTTCTGATACTAATGTATTTGGAATTAACCCCGAGAAAAATAATAACATTTCACGAGGTAAGCCTGGTTAATGCACTCCAAATTACTTTATTAAAGCCATCTTCTTAAAAGCAATATTTTTACCATTAATATTTAATTTGCAAAAGTAAATTCCCGAACCGACGGATTTTCCATTCTTATCTGTTCCATTCCAGATAATTTGTTGATTTGAAGATTTGTTGATTTGGAGATTTGAAGAAGATTTGTTGATTTGGAGATTTGAAAAGGTTTTTATTTTCTGTCCTTTCATATTGTATATTTCAATCTTTGCGTTCTTAGCGTCCTTTGCGGTGAGAGAAAAACTTATTATTGTTTCAGGATTGAATGGATTGGGGTAATTTTCCATTAAAATTGCTAATGAAGAAATTGTTGAATTTTCAGTATTTACAAGAGTTAAATTAAAATCCTGATCAACAATTTCATCTCCATTGTTAACAATAATTCCAATTATTTCTGATGAATTATAAGAGGAAAGATAAGCATTCAGGTTATAAGTTCCGGGTTTTACATCTAAGTTATAATTACCTTCTGAATCCGGTCTTGCTTTATAATCATCTGTGCATACAGCAACTTCTTGAACATTTCCATTTCCACCTAAAATATTCACATCACCGGAAATATTTCCGAAATTTTGGGAAATAACAACCGCTTCGATGCAGAAATTAAAATCAAAACTTGATGCAAGTTCAGCCCAAGCTCCTGTTTTTATAAAAGCTCCTTTACCTTCGACACGCGGTCCATCATCATGATAAATTAAATCACCATTTGCAGAAAATATTTTATAACCGATATAATAAAGATTTCCAGATTCAATTGGTAAAAAATGATCAAATGAGGATTCAATCCACTCTCCTTGTGAAAAATCTGTGATTTCTTTTTCAGAAATTAATGTATTTCCTTTCCATAATTGAGCAAATAATTCCCCATCATCATGTCCAATAGGAGCTTTGAACCTTACTTTAGAAATTACATCTCCTTCTAAATCTGCAAGTCCATCACCAATAAGACAAATTCCACATGATATTGTATAATTAGGAATCAAGCTCCAGATTCCCGTTGCATCTTTGGAATAAGAAAGAGGGATATTTCCCGGATATTCTTCGAGATTAAAATTAATTGATTGGTTTTCAGCTGAAATAGTAACTTCCTGTAAATCAAAATAATTTCCACTTGTACTGGCAAATGCAATATAATCTCCGGGTAAAACACTCGGTATAGAAAAATTCCCTTCAGAATCTGTTACACCTGAACTCTTCAATTCTCCATCTTGATAAATATCAATATAACAGTTTTCCGGAGAAATTGGAGCTGTTACTGTTCCTGTTATAGCTTCATAATTAATCATATCAAACTGAATAAAATTACTACCCGGTGAAATATAAACTTCTTGTTGATCATAATAAAATTTATCTCCCAAAATAGCTGTTGCGGTATAATTTCCATCGAAAACAGCATAAATTTCAAATGTTCCTGATTCTTCATCTACATAAGTTTCATAATAATGATCTCCTTCCAAAGTAATATAAGTTCCAATAGGTGAAACCTCGGAAATATTTACCCAGCCATAAAGATCCGTTGGCACTTCACCACCTTCAATATTCATTGCACCATTTGATACAATAGTTAAATCTTGAGGTAATCCACTTGGTAATGAATACCAGCCATCTGCGGAACCACCCCAACCAAAATTACAATG
>QMPG01000501.1 GCA_003648455.1 Bacteroidota bacterium | reverse complement strand
ATCATCGTTACCAATAATTAGTTCTTCTTTTAACAAAGTAGAGTTTGCAAAATTTTCTTCTTTTTCATCAACGCGTTTTGTTTGATAAACTTTCCAGCTTCCATCTCTTTCTGAAGCATACAAAATTGTTTTCCCTTCAGGACTAAAACTAACAGAACGCTCCTGCTCAGGAGTTGTTGTAATTTGTTTTGTAGTTGAATAATCAACCGAAGTTACAAAAACATTTCCACGAAGTATAAAAGCAATCTCTTTTCCATCAGGAGACACAGCTATTTCTTCAGCACCAGAATGTTTTGTAAAAAATTCTTTTTGATTGGAAAAATCATTGGTAAGAGAAACTTGAAGTTTTTTTGCATCTTCACCTTCTTTCATTGTATAAAGTTCTCCATTATGTGAAAAACAAATTAAACCCTCGTCTGAAACTGTTAAAAAACGAACAGGATGAGTTTTATAATTTGTTAATTTTACAATGTTGTTTCCTTCCGGAAAATCCTGTTTAAAAATATTGAAATTATTATCTTCTCTCTCGCTTGTAAAATACAATGTCTTTTCATCTTTCGACAAAATTGGCAACCTATCTTCACCTTTTCTTTGAACCACAAAAGTATGTTTGCCTGTTGCTGGATTATATAATAATATATCTTTTGTTGCGGAGCTTATCTGATGTTTTCTCCAATAACTCTCAGGACTTTTTACATCCTGATAAATAATTCTTTTCCCATCATCAAGATATTTAGCATTTTGAGCCGGCGTACTCAAAACTTGTACTGTTCTTCCTCCGGTTGCAGGAACTGTATAAAGTTCGGATAAATAGCCCGAAGGAAATTCAGCACTTTGAGTATCATCCTGTATAGTGGCTGAAAAAAGAATATTTTTCCCGTCAGGAGAAAAATCTGAAGGCCTCTCATTACCCGAATAAAAAGTTAGTTGTTTTGCTGTGCCACCTTCTGCCGACATTGTATAAATATCGAAGTTTCCATTCCTATTAGAAGCAAAGGCAATTGTTTTGCTGTCAGGCGACCAAACAGGACAATAATCAACTGCTGAATTTTTTGTAAGGGCAATGGCTTTACCGCCTTTTGAAGGAACTTTATAAATATCTCCTTTGTATGTAAAAACAATACTGTTTCCATCAGGAGAAATTGCAGAATATCTTAACCAAAGGGGTGTTTCTGAAAAGGCAAAAGAAGCAAATGAAATTATTGTTAAAAAAGTAAAGAATAATTTTTTCATAAAAATATAGTTAATTTGATGTTAATAAAAATTTTTAAAAAAATTGGTTAAATGTATAACGTTTTAATTTAATTATTTGTTACAATATTTTTTCATACTAATGAAAAAACCTCCGAAAAAACTGTTAACCCGCTTTCATACAAAAACGAAGTGAATTGCATGAATTAGCGATGGATAGTAGAAAGTAAAGCGGGAACAGAACCGCCAGCTGGCGGTGAGCTCACGCAAGTAAACCCCTCATTAGAAGTATCCAAATTTGGGCTTTTAAAAATACCAAATTTGTTGGTAATTCTTAGCGTAGAAAAATTATGAATTTTTCGGGTTAACTAGTGCTTGCATTAAAACCATTGAAATTTTAATTATGCTGTCATTTCGAACGAAATGACAATATAGGAATTTTCATGCAGACACTAACCACAAAAAAACAAGCTAAAACCCCTGTCTTTTCAAACACACACACGACACAAACCCCCGAATAAATATTATGTCGACTTTCATATATTTATTATAACTTTGCAAAAAATAAATTACACCAATAATAACTTACAACAAATTAAAATTTAATCAATTGCAAGACATAAGGAACTTATCGTTAAAAGATATTGAGAACTTTTTTATTGAAAACAATGAAAAAGCTTTTCGTGCCAAACAGGTTTATGAATGGTTATGGCAAAAACATGCATCTTCGTTTAATGAGATGACAAATATCTCAAAAGATATTAGGACATTATTATCTCAAAACTTCTCTTTAAATAAGATTAAAATAAAAACACTACAAAAAAGTTCAGATAAAACAATAAAAACTGCTTTTGAACTTTCTGATGGCAACATTATTGAAGGAGTTCTCATTCCTGCAAAAGATCGAGCAACAGCCTGTATCTCTTCACAAGTTGGTTGTAAATTAGGATGTAAATTTTGCGCAACCGGACATTTGGGATTTACTCGTAATTTAACTGTTGCCGAAATTTACGACCAGGTTGTTGTTATTAAGCAACAAGCCGAAGGAAACAATTTACATTTCTCAAATATTGTATTAATGGGAATGGGCGAACCTTTGCTCAACTACGACAATGTTATGTCAGCAATAGAACTAATTACCTCTAAGCTTGGTTTGGCAATGTCGAACAGCAGAATAACCCTTTCAACATCGGGCATAAATAAGATGATAAGAAAGCTAGCAGATGACAATGTACGTTTCAAATTAGCTGTATCGTTGCATTCGGCAAACAATGAGAAACGAAGCAGATTAATGCCTATTAATGAAACAAACCCGCTAAACGAATTGGCACAAGCGCTTAAATATTTTTACGACAAAACACAAAGCCGAATTACTTTTGAATATCTGTTAATTAAAGATATAAATGATGGTATGAATGATGCAAAAGAACTTGCTGTTTTTTGTAAAAATGTGCCTTGCAAAATTAACCTTATTGAATACAATCCTATTGACAGCAGCTCGTTTAAGAGGTCGACAAAAGAAAAAACCGAGGCTTTTGCAAACTATCTTGAAAGTAAAAATATTATTGTAAACATAAGACGAAGCAGAGGTAAAGATATTGATGCTGCCTGCGGACAACTTGCGAATAAAAATTGAAAGGCTAATTATTAAGCGTTGTTAAATTGATAAATGGTTAAACTGTTATTCCTAAGATTACTTATATTTAGTGCTTGCACGAAAACCCTTGAAATTTTAATTATGCTGTCATTTCGAACAAAGTGAGAAATCCCATTCAACTTATATACACTGTGTTATGAGATTTCTTTTCCGCCAGCTGGCGGTTCTAAATGACAATATAGGAGTTTTCGTGCAGACACTATTTAATTAATTTAGCAATAAAACTATCTGATATATTGATGAAATTTTGAGTCTACTCCGAAAAGTGTTTTTCGTCATTGCGAACGGAGTGAAGCAATCTCAACATGTTGAATTACAAAGCTATAGATTGCTTCGTTCCTCGCAATGACGTGCTTTTTATACTTTTCGGAGAGGACTCAATATTTTTGACATTAAAAAATTATCTATATT
>QMPG01000500.1 GCA_003648455.1 Bacteroidota bacterium | reverse complement strand
TATGTATGTAAAAGAATATCTTGAATATGTTGCCGGATTGTATAATCTAAAAAAAGAATCATCGCAGATTAAAGAAATGCTGGAAAGAACAGGGCTTGTTGAAGAACAGAATAAAAAAATTGGAGCCCTCTCAAAAGGATATAAGCAACGCGTTGGTTTGGCACAGGCAATGATTCATGATCCTAATGTATTAATTCTTGATGAACCAACATCTGGATTAGACCCAAACCAGATTGTTGAAATAAGAAATCTTATTTCAGAAGTAGGTAAAGAAAAAACAGTTATGCTTTCAACTCACATTATGCAAGAAGTGGAAGCAATTTGTCAGCGAATAATTATTATAAATAAAGGTAATATTGTTGCTAATGATTATACGCAAAATATTCATACACAAACAAACAAAAACACACAAACTATTGTAGTTGAGTTTAATAAACAAGTTAAAGCAAACCAGCTCGAAACAATTAAAGGTATTGTAAAAGTGATTAATATTAAAGACAATAATTGGCTTTTGCAGAGCAATTTTGATGATGATATACGTGCAAATATTTTTGATTTTGCTGTTAAAAATAAAATGGTTGTATTATCAATGCAAAAAAAAGAAAAAAGTTTAGAAGTTGTTTTTCAAGAATTGACCAAATAGATTGTTATTGCAAAACAAGTAACTTTTTATTAAATTAGCATTTTAAACTCATAGACAATAAAAATTTAAATAAATGAAAGCTACAAAAAAAATATTATTTGTTTTATTTACTGTTAGTTTGTCGTTTTATGGTTGCAAATATTTTAAAAAGGCTTCCATTAAGATAAGTCCAAAGATTATTCATGTTACAGAATATGGTGCATCGAACGGGTCAATAGAATTAACAGTCATAGGAGGCAAGCCCCCTTATACATATAAATGGTCGACAGGAGTAACAAAACCAAGCGTGAAAAAAGTGAAAGCTGGAACCTATTATGTTACAGTTACAGATTCAAAATCAAAAACTGCAATTGACACAATTACTGTAAAGCAACCGAAACCACCCTGTGTAGATGTTGAAGGAAACGTTTACAAAATAGTAAAGATTGGTAATCAAACATGGATGGCAGAAAACCTAAAGGTTACAAAAAATCCTAAAGGAGAAGAAATAAAGAGTGTTTGTTATGACAAGGATTCTTCTAATATAGAAAAATATGGTAGATTGTATCAATGGGATGTAGCAATGGATAGTATGAAAGAAGAAGAATCTCAAGGTATTTGTCCAGATGGTTGGCATATCCCCTCAGATTCAGAGTGGCGAATATTATATGACACTTTAGGACGAGACAGCGCTGCAATTGTTTTAAAAACCGGAAAATTTAATGGTGTGATGGCGGGATTTTATAATCTTCAAACATTTCAAGGAAAAGAACTATACACTAATTATTGGACATCAACCGAATTGGGGGATAATGCATGGAAAAGATATATTCATAAAAATTATAATAAAGTGTATCGCTATCATGGCAATAAAAAACATTTTTTGTCAATCCGTTGCGTAAAAAATAATCCAACAAAAAAATAATAAATCTGTTTAAACATGAATTATACATTGGTAGGCTTTATTATTTATCTTATTATAGTTCTGGGAGTTGGAATTATTACCAGTAAAGCAAACAAATCTCATAAGGACTTTTTCTTAGGAGGAAGAAAAATGAATCCATGGGTGGTGGCTTTTTCCGAACGAGCTTCGGGAGAATCTGCATGGCTGTTGCTCGGCTTACCAGGAGCAGCTTTAGCAACCGGCTTTTTAGAAGTATGGACTGCTGCCGGCTGTGTAATAGGGATTATTTTTTATTGGTTTGTTATTGCTAAAGATTTACGAGTTCAATCAGAAAAACACAATGCAATTACACTTCCTAATTTTTTTGCAGAAAAATCGGGCAATCATACAAATAGTATTCGTATAATATCAACATTAATTATAATATTCTTTTTTACATTTTATCTTGCTGCTCAATTTAACGGTGCAGGAAAGGTTTTGTTTGTAACCTTTGGGATACCTCAAATTTATGGAGTGATATTAGGTGCAATTGTAATTATTTTTTATACAATGATGGGTGGTTTTTTTGCAGTAGCATGGACAGACCTTATTCAAGGTATAATTATGATTGGAACCTTGGTGGTTTTGCCTGTTGCTGGTTTAATAGAATTGCACGAACAAGGTCTTTCATTAAGTACAGCTGTTGCATCTGCAGGAAATAATTTCACAAGTTTTGTTGGTGCAAGCACCGGATGGGCTTCAGTTGCCGTTGTTATTGGTGGCTTGAGTTGGGCATTTGGATATATGGGACAGCCACATTTGTTAACCCGATTTATGTCAATCAATAATGCTGACAATATTAAACAAAGCCGAAGAATTGCAATTGCATGGGCGATACCTGCTTTTTTAGGAGCTTTGCTAATTGGATTAATTGGTTTAGCTATTTACGGACAAGGTCATTTTGCTGATGTTGAACATATTATGCCGACACTTGCAAATGATTTGCTTCCAACATGGCTAGCCGGTATATTTATTTCAGGTGCTATTGCAGCAATGATGTCAACCGCAGATAGTCAGTTGCTTGTAATATCATCGTCAGTTGTTGAAGATTTTTATCATAAAACATTAGGTAAAGAAGTTTCTGAAAGGCGAATGTTGACAATAAGCCGTGCTGTTACTGTTGTTGTGGGACTTGCCGGTTTTGTTATTGCTGTTTGGTCGAAAAAATTGATTTTCACTCTCGTTTCATATGCTTGGGCAGGATTAGGATCTTCGTTTGGTCCCGCACTTTTGCTTATGTTAAAATGGAAAAAAACAACAAGGCAAGGAGTGATTGCAGGTATGCTAACCGGTTTTATTTCAACTGTTTTATGGTCAAGTATTCCCGTTCTTGATAATTTTATAAGCGTTCGTTTTGTTTCGTTTGTTTTAGCTTTTTTTGCTGTTATAATTGTAAGTTTATTAACTAATAAAGATACTTAGAGTTTGTCTATAAAGTCATCAAAATTTCATTCAAGCTGTCATTTCGATCCGCCAGCTGGCGGAGAAGAAATCTATTTCACTCATAGTAAAGGAACGGGATTTCTCCTTATCGCTCGAAATGACAACTTTACGGATGGACATTAATTAAAAACGGCTCACTTTAAAATTCGGGTGGATTAAGCATAAATTTCAGAACTCCTAATCCATAAATTGAATATTTATGGGTTAAGAGTATTTGTTTGTATACTGTATTTATCGCAAATATTCAATAATTT
>QMPG01000499.1 GCA_003648455.1 Bacteroidota bacterium | reverse complement strand
TGGACTCATTTATATTTGTAGAAAAGCTATCCGCCTATGGCGGATTTAGTTCAACAATGGCTATACGGCATGCCGCAGTTCGTCCTAAAATTGAAAATTATGTTTCATAATTTATTATCTTTAAAAGTTGAAAAAGTAGCGTTCCAAAATGCCAAACGCCGCATATTCAAACCGTTGTGTGGCATACTAAACCCCAACCCTGCAAATTGCACATTTGGTTTTTCCTAACCCCACATAGCCAACCCGAAAAAACCAAAAGAGCAATTTTTTTACCAACGCTTATTGAAAAATTAAGAAATTTATATTATTTTTAACCCAAATAAGTCAAGTCTAATTTTGGTACAATGACATTAGGAGAACGAATAAGACAATTACGAGAAAGTAACAATATGTTACAACGTCAATTAGCTTCAAAACTTGAAGTTGGTGATGGGTATTTAAGTAAAGTAGAAAGAGACCAAAAATTATTAAGACGTGAACATTTAAAAACGATTAGTGATTTATTTAACTGTTCATTTCAAGAATTAGAAGCTTTATGGGTTGCAACAAAAATCTATGATATTGTTAAAGACGAACAAGTAGGTTTGAAAGCTTTAAAAGTTGCAGAAGAACAAGTAAAATATAGGAGAGTAAATGAAAAAATACAATAGAAATGTAAAAGAGTTAAAGAAACACGCAACCTTGTGGTGGCCTGAAGAACTAAAGAAAAAAAATGCTTTAGCAAATGTTCTGCCTTTACTTTTAAAAACTCAAGATGATTTTTTGAGCTTATTAAATCTAAGCAAGAAAGACCCTTTTCAATTATTTAAACTAATTGAGACAGCAAAATATCCAGGTAATTTATTCCTAAAACATTTAGCTGTATTATCCGATTATGGTGGAGAGCCAATTCAAAGATTAGGCAGGTCTTTCACCGATATATTTCCTAAAAACAAAAAAGGGAAATTCTATTTTGAATTTATCTGGCAAACAAAAACATATAAATATGAGTTTGAAGAATTACCAAAAAAAGGATTAAACAATAAAAAGCTAAACATTGATGGTGAAGGGCTATCTACCGAACGAGAATTAGACGGTCTCATTAAAGATATGATTGCAATTCTTCTTTTTGCATCAACCTCTAATGTCTCTGAACAAGCAGGACTTGAATCTTGTGAAATAGGAACGCTTTTAGGTAACAAATCTGAATTAGAAAATTTTGTTAAACAAAGATATATTATTGTAAGTAGAATTACAGGAGGGGCTACTGCAAATAGTCTTGGACAACTCGCTCAAACTGAAATTGTAGAATTTTTACAAAAAGAACTTGGTAGTGATTTTGCTATTGTAAGAAATGGACACTTAAACCTTAAAGGCTACAATAACAAGGGTGGAATGCCTTTCGATATTGTTGTTTCAAGGAACAACAAAGCTGTTGGAATTGAAGTCAGTTTTCAAGTTACAACAAACAGTACAATAGAAAGAAAAGCAGGTCAGGCAGCAGATAGATATAATCTAATGCACAAAGATGGTTACAAAATAGCTTACGTTTTGGATGGTGCAGGTAATTTTCAAAGGTCTTCTGCTTTAACAACTATTTGCAATAATAGTGATTGTACTACTGCATATACGTTGAAAGAATTTAAAGTTTTGTCTAACTGGATTAAAAGCGAATTACTATGATAAGATTTATAGATTTGTTCGCTGGAACAGGCGGAATACGATTAGGTTTTCAAGAAGCTTGTAATAAACACGGCATTGAAACAGAGTGCGTTTATTCTTCTGAAATTGATAAAAATGCTTGTGCTTCCTATGAATTAAACTTTGGCGAAAATCCGTTTTCAGATATTACTAAAGTAACTGAATTGCCTGAATTTGATTTTATGTTAGCAGGGTTTCCTTGTCAATCCTTTTCTTATGCAGGGAAAAGAAAAGGGTTTGGAGATACAAGGGGAACACTTTTTTTTGACGTAGAACGACTCTTAAAAAAATACAAACCTAAAGGTTTTCTTCTTGAAAATGTAAGGGGGCTAACTACGCACGACAAAGGCAGAACTTTTGAAACGATTGTTAATTCTCTAAAATCAATTGGTTACAATATTGAATATAGATTATTAAATTCAAGTAATTTTGGTGTTCCTCAAAATAGAGTTAGAATTTATATTGTTGGGATTTTGAATGAAAACTTTACTTTAAATTTAAACTCTGATGTTGGAGCTGTTGATTCTCATAAATTTAAAGAAAGAAATATACAAAAAAGTTTATTTGACTTTGATGATATTGTGAAGCATAAAATTGTCAAAGAAATTTTAGAAACAGAACCTGATATAAAATACCAGTGTAGTGAAAAATTTACTAATCAATTAAAAAACGTAATTGGGAATGATTTAACTAAATTAAACGGAGTTAGATTAATCGACACAAGAAATGGAAACTCTATTCATTCTTGGGAATTGGGAATAAAAGGAGAATGTTCAACAGATGAAATCGAATTCTTAAATCTATTGATTGCTAACAGGAGAAAAAAGATATTTGGTACACATCAAGATGGAAAAGCACTTACATTAGAGCAAATTAAAACATTTTACAAAAAGGACAATATTTTAGATGTTTCAAAATCACTGATAAAAAAAGGATATTTAAGTAATTACGACAATAAACACAATCCTGTTTGTGGAAATATGTCATTTGAAGTTTTTAAATTTCTTGACCCTGATAGCATCTCAATAACTCTTACCGCTTCGGACACAAATAGACTTGGGATTGTTCAGAATGGGAAAGCAAGAAGGCTTACCCCAAGAGAATGTGCAAGATTACAAGGGTTTCCTGATTCTTATAAACTTTTGGAAAATGATAATGCTGTTTATAAACAAATGGGAAATGCTGTATCTGTTCCTGTAATTGAGGCTGTTATTTCAGATTTAATTGAGAATAATAAAAATATTATTGATGAAATAGCTAGCCCTAAAAAGCCATACACATTGCCAAGTCGCTCTAAAAGCCTACCGCACAAGCCAAAACTTGTCAAAGAGTATGTCTTTGCCAACGCTGACGGAAAAGAAAGTACGACCACACAACAATGCATATAAATTATACCGCAAGAAGTTGTAAACTTGAAAGTTACGTTTCCAAATTAAACTTTATTGTAACTTGACAAGAAACATTTTCAAAGTGCGGTACGCTTCATATGCTCATCGTTGTGTGCTAACCTCCGGTAGCAATTTTAGAAAAAAAAATATGGGCTTAATGGACAAAATTGAGGCTAAAATCGCCATATTTTATTGA
>QMPG01000498.1 GCA_003648455.1 Bacteroidota bacterium | reverse complement strand
TGACTGATACCCCATAAAAGAATTATATTTACCATCACCAACAGAAGGGTTATCAGGAGTTACATTTATACCTGCTTCATATCCAATAAAAGTATTCTCAGGAGTGATATGAAAATAATTTCCTGTATTCATTTTTTTTGAGCTAAATCCTCCAACAGCAAAACCTCCTTTGCTACCACTTATTTTTGAAGGGTTATCGTCAACATAAATACGAACACTGTCGTTTGTAACTCTAAGGTAATCTTGACCATCGGTTAATTTTGAACTAAATCCACCAACTGCAAAACCTCCTTTGCTACCACTTATTTTTCCGAGGCTATTATCAACATTTATTCTCACACCACTGGGATAAACAGCAAAAACTGTATCTCCTGATTGATTAACGACAGCAAATAAAGAAGCATCAGTCCCACCGGTATAATCACTTGCAGAAAGTAAATTTACCCATGCTGTTCCATTATAATAAAAAAAACATTGTAAAGTTGTATCAAAAACCAACAGACCTGTTGCAGGATTTATAATAGCTATTCTTTCTGTAGTAGATAATCTTGGGACAAGCATACCTTTGCTGTTTGAATTTACATCAAGCATTGCTGTGCTTTTGGCGGTATAACCATCCTCATCTGTTATTGCTATGTTTTGTGCAAATATTTGAGGGCTAAAAATACTTATTAAAAGAATTATTAATAAGAATATATATTTTATTTTCATAGTAATGATATTTAATTAAAATTATTCAAATTATTAAATTTAATAATTTTTTCAATATAAGTCAATTAATTTTTGATTAACAAATGAATCTATATGAATAATTTCATTCAATTAATAATTTAGATTCTATATTTTTTTCATTCTCTTTTTCATAGCCAATTGTTTTTTCCTTTGGCTGTCTATAAAGCTCAGGATGTAAATAAAATCCTTTTTCACTATCTGCTTTATCTACTTCCGTTTTCACAGGATGTTTAACTGCATAAGGGTCATTTCTTTTTCCTGTAACCTGCCATGATACTTCAACATTAGGTTTGTCTGTTTGAATAATAAATTGATTGTTTACAATTTTTTTATAAATAATTGCTTGAGAAAAACTGCCTATTACAGTAAGCTGATACCGAAAATCTTTATTTAAAGCATCAAAATAATTTGGCATCTTCACTATTGCAAATCCTTTACTATCTGTAGTTACATTACCATTATAAACAGTCATCATATCGGGGCTTACTACTGAAGAATGAACAAGATATTTGTTTTCAGGGTCTAAAGGATTATCAATTTTTAGAATACTTTTTGAATTATCAACTGTTCCTGTTACTCGAACATTCCCTGAAAAATAACCTGCCCAGTTTGTTGTACCACCGTATGCATAGCCATAAATTCCGTAATTTGTAGTAGCGGATCTTGCATAACCATATACTCCATAAGCAGTAGTACCTTTATATGCATATCCATAAACGCCTCTGGGATAACCGGAAGTACCAACCTCCCTAGCGTAACCATAAACTCCTCTATGTCTTCCATGACCTTCAACACCTATTCCATAATTATCAGTCACATCATGAATCCCATAAATAGCAGCATTTTCAATGCTTGCAGTATTATCCACAACATATAGTTTATAAGAAGAACTTGTTGTTCCAATTGCTACATCTCCTGAATTATAATAAATATCGCTTCCATTTTTTGACCAAAGGCCAATAAGAGAACCATTATTGTAATAATTCCCCGAAATATTTAAGTTCCCATTAACATTTAATTTATATGAACCGGCATTAGTTCCTATTCCAACGTTTGCATTAAATTTTAATATATCATTATCAAATTCTCCATAAATTAAAGGTGATGAGCTTTTATCGGTTTCAATTATTAATTGATTATTCCCATTATTCGATTCTGCTGCCTGATGACCAATAAATACATTTCCATCTCCTGAAGAATTTACTCCGGCTCTGTAGCCTAAAAATGTGTTATCATCACCAATAACCCTTCCTCCTCCTGACCAATATCCTACAAAGGTATTTTGTTCACCTGTATTTTCATCAGCTGCAAATGTACCAATATATGTATTATTCCCACCACTAACATTCTCTTTACCAGCCATATATCCAATAAATAAATTTCGTCGACCATCATTATTTTTAATCCCTGCTTTATTTCCAATAAAAATATTATATGGATACGTATTATTTGCACCGGCACTATCACCAATCATTACTGTATAACTAGAATACTCATTCATAAGTCCAGCTGCATTTCCTATACAAATATTACTTCTACCAGAAGTATTTGAAAAGCCGGCATCGGTTCCAACAAAAGTATTATAATTCCCGTAAGTATTATTCATCCCTGCTCTATACCCAAAAAATACATTTTGATTTCCGGCATCTGTTTGAGATCCTGCTTTATATCCGAGAAAAGAATTATACAAACCTTCATCTATTGACATTCCTGCCTCGTGACCTATAAAATAATTATCAGGAGTTAAATGCAAATAATTACCGGAGCTTGCTTTTTTGGAACTAAAACCTCCAACAGCAAAACCTCCTTTACTGCCACTTAATTTATTAGAAGGATTATCGTCAACATAAATACGAACACTGTCGTTTGTAACTCTAAGATAATCTTGACCATCGGTTAATTTTGAACTAAATCCTCCAACGGCAAAACCTCCTTTGCTACCACTTATTTTTCCGAGGCTATTATCAACATTTATTCTCACACCACCGGGATAAACAGCAAAAACTGTATCGCCTGATTGATTAACGACAGCAAACAAAGAAGCATCAGTTCCGCCGGCATAATCACTTGCAGAAAGTAAATTTACCCATGCTGTTCCATTATAATAGAAAAAACATTGTAAATTTGTATCAAAAACCATAAGTCCTGTTGCAGGATTTATAATAGCTATTCTTTCTGTAGAAGATAATCTTGGGACAAGCATACCTTTGCTGTTTGAATTTACATCAAGCATTGCTGTGCTTTTGGCTGTATAACCATCCTCATCTGTAATAGCAATGTTTTGAGCAGATAATTGAACAGCAAATAAAAAAACAGATATAAATGTTATTTGTTTTATTAATCTATTAAAATTTTTCATAATTTAATTATTTATTTTTATTCAATAACAATAATTCTCCAATCACCATGAAGATATATATACAACTTTTCATCTTCGCCAAGATAGATGTCCCCTTGAGTAGGGTTTGATGGAGCTTGAGATCTTGGAGTTAGATGCAAGACATCATTAACATTAAGCTGACCATTTACTTTTA
>QMPG01000497.1 GCA_003648455.1 Bacteroidota bacterium | reverse complement strand
GCTTAAAACGTCTGTTTTCATAGTAAAAGTAGCGTTCTAACAGTATATTTTTAAAGAAAATTAAAATAGATGTTCTATTTAACGATATTTAGTTTATATAATCGGGTACGACCCCATTTAAATACCCATTTAAACGACCCCATTTAACAGGATAAAAAAATGATTGCTTTATTCAGTTTATTTACGATTATTCTTATCTCGATTATAATTGTCCGAATCGGTTCTATAGCTTTAGAATTAACCGGAATACCAATTGAAATCGCAGCCTTTCAGGCGCAATCCGCCTTTTCAGGTACCGGGTTTACTACGACTGAAGCGGAAACGATTGTAAATCATTCCGTTCGAAGAAAAATTATAAGAATTTTGATTATGCTCGGCAGTGCAGGCCTTACCTCTTCAATCGCAACTCTTATTTTAACTTTCGTAGGTCAAAAAAGCGCGGCGATAACTTATCGCGGAGTTTTGCTGATAATCGGATTGTTTGTTATCTACCTGCTTGCACGTTCCGAAGTGATTTATAAGTTCATGAAACGAGTAATAAAAAGTTTTCTGCGAAAACATACCTCATTGGTTGTAATTGATTATCAGGAAATTCTCGGACTGACCAAGGGATACGGAATTTCAAAATTTAAAGTAAAGAAAAACAGTTGGATCGCAGGGAAAAAATTGAAATCACTCGATATTATAAAAGAAGGAATCCTGATTCTAACCATTAATAGAAAAAATGGAAGAAAAAATGAGATGATCGGAGCGCCAAATGCCGATACTATTATTCAACCGGAAGACGAACTTGTTTGTTACGGTAAAGCTGAAAGTATAAAAAAATTATCGGAAAGATTGAAAGGAAATAACGGTGACTTAGAACATGAGATAATAGTTAATCTTGAAAAAAATGTTGTTAAAGTCGAAGAAAATGATATGGGAAAAATAGAACGGTAATTTGTCGATTATTTATAAAGTCCATCTTTTAAAATGACTTTAAAATGGGGTTAAAATGGGGGGTAAAATTTGCATGGGGTCGTACCCGATAATATTGAATTAAGTATCCTTAAACAAAAGATTTAACTTAACTTTTATTTAAAAATATACTGTTAGAATGCTATTTTTACTATCAAAATAGTCATTCTAAGCTACTAAGCTAAATTAATATCGTTATGTTATTTTTAATGTCATTATGTACTTTTCGCTTTCGGGATTTCACTACTTCACGCACTCCGGCAATAAATCGTTGACCGCCTACGGCTATACTTTCTGTCCAAACAGAATTTTGATTTACATTTATTTTCTCGGATAACATATATTCTGTCCGGCATAAAATATCTATTAATTCGTGGCATAATTTATTCATTTATTATTAAAAATCTTATTTTTTCTTATTATATCAAAAACATCCTTAAAATGCATGTTTTAGCATAAAAATAGGCATTCTAACAGTAAAATAAACCATATTATTAGTTATAAATATCTTTATATACACTATTTAACTATGTATAATCGGGTACGACCCCATTATAGACCTAAGTATGCGAAGTGGACGTACCATGCATTATGATAGCAGAAAACTGGCAAAAGTCAATTTTCAACACCTGACCCCGACCTATCTCAAGTTACACAATATTGCTATAAATATTATAACGAATAACGGTATTTTTAACTATTTGATAAAATGGTTTCTTTTTTCAAAAAAGCCGGAGCCTTCCTTTTGAAAAACTCCGGCCGGTTAATTTTTAAAATTTATAAAATTATTTTCTTACTTTATTTCGGAATGTTTTTCCTTTAACCATTCTTCTTTTTGTTTTTTCAAATTTTTAATTTTGGCTTTATCTTCCTCGGTTGTATAATCATTTATGTAAGCATACGTTTTTTCTTTGCCGTTAATAAGAATCTTACCGTCATCTTTTATTGTTATAATGAATGTTTCTTCAACATCTTTCAATTTAACATCATTTTCCATTAGAAAAACAACTCCTATTTTATCCTTAAGATTAAATGTTGCTTTTATATTGTTCATATCCACCAGTTCAATTTTTGTGCAATATGATTGAAAAAAAAGGTCATACTCCACTAAAAAAATTCTTTTTAATAACACCCATTTATCATTCTGTAATTCATAATACTTATACATCAAACTAATCCCGTTAAAATAAACAACTGCAAGGTGGTTTGATTTTTCATCAAGTTTTGCATCATAACACCCGGCAATTAAATCCGATAATTTTGTATTATTATTTGTTGATATAATTGTTAGTATTTTGCTGTCAAAGTCTGTTTTCCGGCTTGGATGTTTAATTTCCTGATAATAATTTTCTTTTGCCAAAGAAACATCGGTTAAAAAAACACATAACATTACCGAGGTTAAATATAATAAAGTTTTCATTTTTAGTCTCCTGTTTTGTTTTTAATTAATTATTGTATTTCTTCTACTTCTTGAGTACCTTTAATATCTTTCTGCCCAATCCAAAATAAAAAATCGGCTGATAAACCACCATCTTTAATAAATTGAACTCCATAACCATCAACAGAGTTATTTTCCCAGTCTAAAATACTGCTAAATGGACCTGTTCCATAAGATGGATCATATATTTGAGCGCCTTTTTTTACAAGAGCATGGTCACCAAATACAGCAAGAGGATTGCTATTGCCTTGCCCGGCAACACCAGATTCGTCTATAGCATTCCATTTGCTGGATGAAAAATATATTTCTAATTGACTCCTTTATAAAAAATGTCGACTAATTATATTATTCGATACGAAATGAGTACAACCCTATTTGAATCTATTTAGCACTTCTTTCTCTTCTTTCGTAAGTTCCATTTTTTTCGCTTTTTCCTTAAGCCTGTCATCAAGAATATTGCCATAATATCTTAAAGCTATCAAGTCTTCTGTGCTTATATAATTAATCAAAAAAGTAGGGCTTGCCAATGAATCATCAATTTTCTTTCCATTAATTTTTTCGATTTCATAATTATCATTTATAGTAATTGGATATGTTTTTATTACACCTTTTTTATTTTTAGTGCTTTGCCCCTCTAAAGTCATTTCTATAGTATGCATATCAACTAACTTCACTTTTGTACAATAAGACCATATTGAATAAGACATATAAAATCTTTTTAATAATACCCATTTCTCATCTTGCAATTTATAATAACTACATGCTAAATTTCTACCAGTATAATAAACAACTGCAAGTTCATTTGATTTTTCATCAAGTTTTGCATCAAAAAATATAATCGAACCTTGAACTAATTTCGGATAATTTATATTATTG
>QMPG01000496.1 GCA_003648455.1 Bacteroidota bacterium | reverse complement strand
GGGTAAAAGCTATTAAAGACGATCGCCTTACATGGCATCATGTAAGTGATTTAAAATTTTGGAAATCGAGTGCAGCTCAATTATATAAAATACAGAGTATTCCTGCAAGTTATTTAATTGACAAAGAAGGTAAAATAATTGGAAAAAATCTTAGAGGACAGGCATTAGAACAAAAACTTAATGAGATATTTAAATAATAATCCGAGTTCGATATAAGATATAAAAAAAAGAGGTAATTAAAATTACCTCTTTTTTTTTGAAATTATTGAAACAAATCCTGCTATGTATTTTTGCAGTTGTTTCATTTATAAAGGAACTAAGTTAGTTTATATTCCTAATTCTTTTATTTTATCATCTAAAGGAACACCTTTTTCATCCCAACCTCTTAGTTTATAATATGTAGGCAATAGTTCCGGCAATCTGTGAACATGACCCTTGTTTGGACCACTGGGAACAGGGTCATTTAGCAATCGATCTGGAAGTGTATCATCAACAGCTGTAAATCCGGCTTTCAGATTAAACATACGTTCAAGATTCCAAATTCTCTCACCTACTTTCATCAGTTCCTCTTCGGTATAATTAAAGCCTGTATCAGCATTTATTAAATCTTTGTAATCGCCGGCGCCCAAGGCAAAAGATGTAAATAAGCATAAACCAGCAGAATCAATTACACCGGTTAAGTCTTGAAAAATTTTCACCCATTCAGGTTTCCCATTAAGTTCTTGAGGATCTAATTTTTCAGGCATTCCAACAATTTCCGGAGAAATTAAGTATGATCTAACATGGCATCCGCCTCTGTTATTTGTGGCATAACCAAGTCCGTGACCTTGAACGCCTCTTGGGTCGTAAGCAGGGATTTCTTGTTTTTTAACAGTCATTGAGAATTCAGGATGTCCGTAACTTTCGGCAAATCTGTAAGAGCCTAATGCCAATTTGTCACCGATGCCTTCGCGAAGTGCAATTTTTTTTGTGTAATAAACAATAGCTTCTGAGTTTCCAAATTTTAGTTCAGGACCTTTGTCTAATTCTTCTTTTTTGATGTATCCTTTTTGGTAAAGTTCCATAGCAGCAGCTATAGTGGCACCTACAGAAATAGTATCTAAACCATATTGATTACACAAAAAATTAGCTTGAGTAATTGCATTCAAATCTTTAACTCCACAATTAGCACCAAAAGCCCAACCTGTTTCATATTCAGGACCTTCGCCTTTTAGTCCGGTTGGTAGTTCAACTAATCTACCACAAGCAATTGGGCAAGCAAAGCAAGCTACATTTTTAATCAAGTATTGTTTTTCTACTAATGCTTCTCCGGAAACTTCATCGGTGTTTTCAAAAACAGCTTCCTGAAAATTAAAGGTAGGATACAAACCACTGTCATTAATAATTTTATCTAAAACTTTTGTTCCCAAAGCTGGCAAACCTTGCCCGGTAACGCCGTTTTCTTTTAGCATTTTTATTCGTTGTTTCACAGCAGTAGTAAATGCTTCTTTATCTTCAATTAATACTTTTTTCTTACCGGAAACAACAACAGCTTTCAGATTTTTACTTCCCATAACAGCTCCTACACCGGTACGTCCTGCAGCACGACCTTTATCGTTCATTATAGCTGCCATCAAAGATAATCTTTCACCGGCTTGACCAATGCAAGCAACTTTGGCTCTGTCCGGAGCTTCTTTTAAAAGTATGTCGGTAGTTTCATAAACATCTTTTCCCCACACATGTGAAGCATCTCGCAATTCTGATTTTTCATCATCAAGATAAAGATAGCAAGGGGCATCGGCTTTGCCTTCAAAAATGATTAAGTCATAACCTGTATTTTTGAATTTTGCTCCAAAAAATCCACCTGAGTTGCTTGATGCAATTGTCCCGGTTAAAGGTCCTTTTGTAATAACCATATAACGTCCGCCTGTTGGTGCATTTGTTCCGGTTAGCGGGCCGGTTGAGAAGATAAGTTTGTTTTTCGGCGATAAGGCATCAATTGTCGGGTCAATTTCGTCGTATAAAATTTTTGAGGCTAATCCTCGTCCACCTATGTATTGTTTTGCCAAATCCATTGGCAAATCTTCTGTTGTAATTTGCTTAGAAGATAGGTTTACTCGTAATATTTTTTTTTGGTATGACATAATATTGTATATTTAAGTTATTAAACGCACAAGTTAATAACAAAAAATATTAATGTCAATATGAACAAAAATGCATAATGCTTTTTATACAATTATTTATATATATAAATAATTTGGTGTGAATAAAGGTTGAAATTAGTGGAATGTAGTCCTTAATAAGAATGATTATAAATAATATTACACCTAAAAATTTAAATTTAAGAGGAAATAAAGCCATTATTTAGCTTAAGTTTTAATCCGTCAGTGATTATTTTTCGGTTTATCTACAAATATCATTTATTTCTTTATATCTGAAACAATTGGTTGTGTGGTCGTTAACCATTCCGGTTGCTTGCATGTGTGAATAAATTATGGTTGAGCCAACAAACTTAAAACCACGCTTCTTCATATCTTTACTAATCTTATCGGAGAGTTCGGTTTTGGCAGGAACGTCTTTTTTTGTTTTAAAATTATTTATTTTAGGTTTATAATTTACAAACCCCCAAAAATAATTACTAAATGACTCAAATTCATTTTGAACTTTAATAAATGCTTTTGCATTAGAAATTGCAGCTTTAATTTTTAGCCTATTGCGAATAATGCCAACATCACTCATCAGCAATTCGAATTTTTTATCATTATATAAAGCAATCTTTTTATAATCAAAATCATCAAATGCTTTTCTGAAATTATCACGTTTACGCAATATAGTAATCCAACTCAATCCTGCTTGAAATGATTCGAGAGTTAGAAACTCAAATAATTTTTTATCATCATACACAGGAACGCCCCATTCTGTATCGTGGTATTTAATATATAAATCATCATTGCTTACCCAATCACATCGCTCTATTTTTTTATTCATTTTTTCAGTTCTTAAATGAAAAATCTACGCTAAAAAAATTTCATTTTTAATTACCTAGACCTGACATATTTTCTATTATTCAAATTATCAGCAATTTAATCATTCTTTTTTTTATTACTACAAACATGTCAGGTCTTTTCGGAGTGGACACAAAGATGCTTTAATTTTACAAAGTAATTCTAACTGTTAATGACATATTGTTATCAAAATAATTGTAGTTTGGATAAAAGCTTAAATTTTGCTTTGATTTAAAAAACTTCCAATTTTTTAACGGTTCTAATTTATAAATAATGTTTGTTACAAGTATT
>QMPG01000495.1 GCA_003648455.1 Bacteroidota bacterium | reverse complement strand
GCTGATTGGTTACTTCCGTTTCTGCCATTTGAAAAGCGTTAATATTTTCTCCATTACTTGGAATATTTGCAAATACTATTGCATATCCCTTTTCTTTTTCTGTATAATTACAAGAAACCAATATTATAAGAAACACTGCGGCTAATATTTTATTTAGTATATTTATCATAGAAATTATCTTTTTGTAAAGTTAAGGTTAATTAATTAAGTTAATCGTAAACCAAACTTTTATTGGTTCAGATAATGCCGAAAATTGTTGCTGATTACCTCCTTGTGCTCGGTCAGGCTTACCTCCGCCAGGGCGACCGCCTCCACTTCTGGGTTTGCCTCCACTAGGGCGACCACTACCACCAGAACGACCACCTCCTTCTGGTTTGCCTTGTCGCATTTCATTTATATCCAAGAACCCAGATTCTATTCCAATAGAAAACTTATTGTCTATATATTTATCATTTGTAAATATTTTGCTTTTTGGTATTACTGCTAAATAATCTAATCTATTTAAAGTATCAAAAGTGATTTTTGCAATAATATCCGACTTTTCTAATTCAGAATTAAAAAACTTTTGGCTATTATCACCATTCATACCAATTAAATTAATTCTTTTAACCGATAAATTAAACTGATTGTGTAATTGTTGTATTTTTTGTTCTTCATTATTTAACCTATTAGAGTTGTCTAAATTATTTCTTTGTTTATTCTGTTTAAGCCCCTGTTTTATTGGAAAAACAATTCCTTTATCTTTATTTTTTTTAGATTTTTGATCGAACCAAACAGTTAAGCCCATCTTCAATATTTTTACTTGACTTGTATAATCAGAGGTTTTAATATTTACATATATATATTTTTCATCATCATATACGTCATAAAGAATTTTTCCTTCTTTATCGTAATATCTAATATCTGATATTTCTTCTTTTGTAGTTATTTTTTGAGGTTTATATACAGGTAAGTTTACACAGGATGAAAGCATAAGTATGCTTATTACAAAGAGTAGTATTTTGTTTTTTAGAATCATATTTTTTGAATTATAAATTTATTAATATTCCTTTACTTGAAAAAATAATGTGTCAGAATTTACACCAGTAAATATTCCTAAGCCATTATTAATATTTGTAAGCGGTTCGCTTAAACTTAATGAAGATTGGCTTATGTTTTCGTATAGATTTACATATTCTTGATTTACTTTATATAGTATTAATCTATAATTTCCAAAAAACACTAATTGCCTTCGTGTATTTAAATCGTATGCATCTCCGTCTATTGGTTCTGCCGAGAATTTCCTAAAATCATCGAATGTTTCTTCGCCCATATTCTCTCTTATTGGTTTGTATGTTTGGTCTAAATATTCTACAATTATTTGATAATATGAGTTATCTAGATTATCCCAATAGATACTAAGTGGCTCTTGCGAACTGCCAAAACCTGCGTCAGGATCAACATAATACACACTTACACTTGAGTAAAGATTTTGTGGTTTAGATGGTATTGTTGTTTCAGAATAAACAGTCTCGTTATTATAAACAAAACTTAAACCATAAGTCTTACCTGCTTCTACAAGCAAATTAGAATCTAAACATTTATAAAAGCCTGCCTCTCCATTAACTGGCGTTAGTAAAAAGTCCACTCCATTATAATTAATAAATATACTGGCAGAATCGATAGTAGTAGAACCTGTATATCCATCTTCTACAAAAGGAATTAGTTTTTTTAATTTTACATATACATCTTGTCCAGGCTCTATGTATGATTCTACAACAGCTGTTGATGATTCATTATCTGTTTCTAATGTTTCTTTCGTACAAGAATTTAATATAATAAATATTAATACTATAATTGTAAATCGTGTTCGCCTTTTCATCTTATCTTAGTTTAATTGACAATGTAATACTCGGGGTTATTCCTAAAAGAGTTACATCTGTTTCTGTTAATTCTCCACTATCTACTTCAAATTCTTTATACCAAACATTTGAGCGGTTATAAACATTAAATATTGAAGCACCAATACTGCCTATTCCTGTTTTTCCGAGACTAAAATTATAAGTTGCAGCAATATCAAGTCTATGATAATCGGGATAACGAGAAGCATTTTTTTCTCCTATTTCTAAAAAATCTTCAGAATTCCCATCAAGTAGATTTAAGGTATAGCCTCCTGTTGGTTCGGTGTAAGGTTTTCCTGTTCCATAAATCCAAGTTCCTGAAAATACCCATTTTTTATATTTATATGTATTTACAATTTTAAACTCGTTGGTAACATCGTGATTTGCAGAAAATGAATTTTCACCATAAATTGGGAAATTATATAAAACCTCTCCAATTGTATAACTTACCCATCCGTTATACTTACCATATTTTTTCTGAACCAAAAACTCTACTCCTTTTGCTACACCAGTACCTTGATAAAAGAATTCATTATAATCTACATTTTGAAAAGATGGTGCAAATTGTAAAGAATATTCAGATAAACCACTTAGGTTTTTATAGTATGCCTCTACATCGAACAAAAAACCATTAGTTTCGTAACTAGCTCCAAGAATAAAATGCTCTGCAAAACTAATTGGCACTGCATCGCCGTCTCCTAACACCCAAAAATCTTTACTACCGCTTGAAATATCGTCTCTAATAATTCTATTTGCAAACTGATAATAATGCCCCCAAGCACCTTTTAAACTAATTTTTTTTGTTAAATTATATTTTAATGATGCTCGTGGCTCGTAGTACATCTTTTCCGTAACATCATAAAATGAAGTTCTAATACCAGGAACAAAAATTAATTTGTCAGATATTCGTATTCTATCCTGTAAATAAACTGAACTTACCGTTCCTTTATCTTGTCTTGATTGAATAGATATTGTATCATTTCTTGTATAATCATAATCAATATTAAAATTTGTTGCCTGTAATCCAAATTCTAATTGATTTGCTTTTCCTAATTTCAATTCATTATCGAATTTAAAAGTATAGTCTCTTAAATTATTATCTTCTACCGAACCTCTATTTGTTTCTGTTACAGTGCCATCTTCTTTAGTACTTACTCTCGAATTACCAATATCTCTGTTGCTAAAATAGTTAGACATAGAAACTAGTGTATTTGTATAATATACATTGCTCCATTTTCTTGACCAAGTATTACTCATTCCCCAATTACCCCATTTGGTAGCATCGGTAGTTCCCCCTGTTATTACCATTCCTCCTCGTTCTCTATTTATTTCTCTTGAGTTATCAAGATCATCTTGTCCATTAAAAAAGCTATAAGATATAATGTCTTTATTAGTGGGCTTGT
>QMPG01000494.1 GCA_003648455.1 Bacteroidota bacterium | reverse complement strand
TTAATCCTATTTACATATTTTAAACCACCTTTACCTGATATTATTTGCAGGGATCCGTCATTTAAGTTTATGATATTATATAATCCCCACATACCGTTTCCTTGTCCAATCTTCTTATCTCTTGTAACACCTTCTTGAACAGCAAGTGAAATTGCATCAGCTGCATTTCTTGGTCTAAAAGTCGAGTTTCTAAGTGATTGATAAATTCCTTTACCATAATCAAATATACAGATTTTAAGAATTTGGCTATCCTTTAGAATTTGCCCCATTATAAATCCAGTATCTTCTTCTGAGTGTTGAATAACATTGTCCATTATTTCATTTAATCCCCACTCACAAGCATCCATAATACCTTCTTCTACGGTTATACTTTTTCTAATACTTGATAAAAACCCATTTACTAAAGTATGAACATCATCAGATGAATGAAAAAGCCAAACCCTGTCAAGAAAATTAGTTCCAAGTCCAGTAGTTGTTTTATTAATATTATCGGGACTTAAAAAATGTATCTTTCTCAGATATGTAGGAACGTTAATAAATTCAAAATCAACATTTAATTCATTTTGGAAATAATGAATGTAACCTGCTATTGGAACTGTTGGGTAAGGAAATACTTTTTCAATACTTTCTAAATCAATAATAATTTTTTTATGACCAAATTTAAAATGAAGTCGTTTTAAAGAATTAATTACTTCTGGAATTAATCTTTGATTATCAAGATTGTATGGTTTAATGGTGTTACCATAAACAGCACTATTAAAATTTTTAAAATAATTTCGTTTTTTTCTATAATACATTTCTTGTAAATTCTGCTGTTTTTTCAAATTAATGCCAACGGTTTGAATATGGTGCGTTTGGCATTTTGAAACGCTTCATTTTCAAACTGCGACAGATTTGATTTATTGCTAAGATATTCATATTTAACACTATCTGCCAAATGCACTATATTTTTTGTTAGCACCTGGCCTTCTTATTTTTTTATCTACTAATGCTAAATATTTCATTCCTGATTGGTCTGTGATATTTTCAACTCCTTCTATTTTCAATGCTGAATGAATAGCATTATCAAAGGAAGGTAAAGCCGACAAACTACCAACTAATGCACCAGTAGTTCCTGCGGATGCTAAACCAATAACTGCACCTGTAATTCCGCAAACTGTTCCAAACATCAATTGTCCAAATCTACTTTCATTCATTTTAGCACTCAATTCTTCTTTTTGGTAATCCAGTTCTTTTATTGTTTCTTTAAATAATTGGCTTTCTTCGTCAAGATTATGGTCAAGAGCAATTAATTCGACCTTGTTCTTAAATCTATTGAGTAAGTCTGGATACTTGTCTTTAAATCTTCTCAGTTGGAGTAGGTCAATCTGTTCAGGGAATGGGATTAACTCTTTCAAAATAATCTCTCTCCTAACATTATCTTTTCTCTTTGTTTTATAAACTTTATTTGAACTATTAGTAAATGGTGCTTTTCTAACTTGCATATCTGTTGTAGGTAAAAAATTCAATTTTCCACCAACTATTGACGCAAGAAATGACATTAAATCATTTGCTGTTCTCTGCTCAACTATATACCATTCATTATTTTCTCTTTTAGCAAGACCTGCCTGCTCCAATTGGTAGAAGATTTCACTATCAAACTTATTTGCGTGAATTTTAGGTCCATTCAGTTTAAATTTGTTTTCATTAATTCTGTCAGTTTTCCCCTTTCTAAAAGAATTCCTTCGTTCTCTTAGTTTAAATTCTTTGCTTTCAACGTAATCAATAAATGGTTTTGATATTTCCCAAGGTTTTTCTAAAATTTCAATAGGGTTAATGGGAATTACTAATTCATTTTGCACCATTTCACGCATAAATTGGTCATATCTTTCTGGTTCATAGAAATAGTTTTGTGGTACGATAGAACCTATTTGATTGTAATAAAGTAATGTTCTTAAAGACCAATCTGTTCTTGGGATATTTATGTAAGGATAGTATAATATGTTTTCCATATGATTTCTGTTTTTTTTCGGCTTGGTGCTAACGGTTTGAATATGCGACGTTTGGCATTTTGAAACACGAAATTTTCAAGTTATAATTAATTTTATTTAGTGTAATTATCTTCATTTTTAGTACTATCTGCCAAATGCCGTATATTTTTTGTTACCACACGTTTTTTTTAATTTTCTTTAATAATTATCAATTTGTCAGAGTTAAACATTTCTGCTGGAGATATTACTTTTTCGTCCATTGGAATATTCTCTCCGTAACGTTCTTTCATTTTTTGTTGAACAATCTTATTCTTCAGGTCAAAACTTGAAAGTTCTTCAAGTTCTCCAATTTCGATATCAGCTCCTTCTTTGTATATTTTCCAAACAAGTTCAGAACAATAGATTTTGTCGTCTGACCACTCAAAGTAAAGGTCATAGTTTTTTCCTTTAAATTTCTCTCCAACTTGTTTCATTTTGGTTAAAGTCTCTTGTGTTAGGATTTTCCCTGAATTTTCAATTCGTTTTATTACGTAATGTCCATTTTCTCCTCGATTTATCCATTCATTTAGTAGAGTAAGTTTAACAGGTTGGACAGCTTCATAAACAAATAGTTGTCCATCAATTTCGTAAATTATTCCCATATGACTGTACTTGGAGTTTGTCGCAAGTTGTATGGCTTTACTTTGACTTGATTTTGAAGTCTGAAATATAATGTCACCATTTTGAATGGTTTTTCCGAATTCTTTAGTTTTCTGTTCAGATTGTCCATTTGAACAACCAAAAAGGATTGCTAAAATTAATAGTAATATTGTTATTATTCGTGTCATTTTTTAAATGTGTGGTAACGGTTGGGCTATGCGTAGTTTGGGATTTTGAAACGATTAATTTTCAATTTACCACTAATTTTATTTAATGATATAATCCTCATTATTAGTATATTACCCAAATTACGTATAGCCTTTGTTGGCGTGTCGTATTTATTCAAATTTTCTCTTGTAAGTTGACCCAAGACCATTACATGCGGGACAAATTTCTCTGGTACTATAACGATCTTTATCTTTTTCGCCTGTTCCGCCACAAAAAGCACATTCTGTAAGATTTGAATTTGTAGGAATTTCCACATCACCAGCTCCATAACAAACTGGACAAATTTCTTTTTCACTATAACGATTTTTATATTTTTCACCTGTTCCATTGCAAAAAGTACATCTAATTTCCATAATATCATTTTTAAGTTAAACCAATACTATCATCTCTTGATAAAAGAGCTATATTCTTTTGTGCGGCACTAAGACCTATCCTTGTCTGCGCTTCA
>QMPG01000493.1 GCA_003648455.1 Bacteroidota bacterium | reverse complement strand
CACACAATTTGTTAGTTGTGCAAGAAATTTATTTATTTTTATTGAAATTTCTTTTTATACGACAAAAATGAAAAATACAATACTAGGACTTGATTTAGGAACCAACAGCATTGGTTGGGCTTTTAATAAAGAGGTATAAGATGTTTAAAAAAAGCGATTACGGAAAGTACGCAATCGCTAAGATTTTTCTGCGGCTTATAGCCTTGTTGTGAATTGTATTTCACTTTGTATCTAATGCAAATTTATAAAAATAACTGATATGGCAAAAAAAATAGGTATTGATTTAGGAAGTTCATCATTAGGTTGGTTTTTAAGAGATGATGATAAAATAATAGATAATGGGGTAATTATTTTTGATACAGGAATGGTAAAAGACCAAGGAGGATATACTTCACCAACAAAAGATAGACGAATTGCTCGTTCAAAAAGAAGATTAATACAAGCAAGAAAGTACAGAAAGATTGAATTATTAAAAGTCTTGATTGAATATGGATTAACGCCTCTATCAAATGATGAATTAGAGAATTGGAGTAAATATAAAAAAGGGCAGCAACGAGTCTTTCCGGAATCGGAACAATTTAAAAGGTGGTTGGCTTGTGATTTTACATATTTGGGGAATGGTAAAAATTATCAAAATCCTTATGAATTAAGAGCTAATGTAATTGATAATAAAGTTTTAAAACATGAATTAGGCAGAGCATTGTATCATATTGTTCAAAGAAGAGGGTATAAAGATATTGGAGAAAAAGACAATGAAACAAGAAAACAGATAGAAAGGCGTGAAGAAAGTGGTTTCAAATCAGCATTGAGTAAGTATAGATATTTATCAAAGGCTCTTAAAAATGAGTTCATTGACAAAGGAGAAAGAGCCAGAAATCAGTATCCATACAGATTTGAATATGAAGAAGAATTATTGAAGATTTGTGAAACACAAGGATATGATATTTCAAAAAATGATGAGAACAAATTCAATAATAATTTTGTAAAAACAGTAAGAAAAGCTATTATTTGGCAAAGACCATTGCGGAGTCAAAAAGGGAACATAGGTAAATGTAGTTTAGAACCCTCAAAATTTAGATGTCCAACTTCACATCTCATATATGAGATTTATAGAGCATGGACATATTTGAATACAATTAAAACAGTTGAATATGTTGATGATAAACATTTAATAAAAAAAGATATCCCATTAGAATTTAAAAAAGATTTATTTGAAAATGTATTCTTAAAAAAAGAGAATAATTTCAAGTTTGATATAATCCAAAACCATTTAGATAAGCTATTTAAGGAAAAAAGAGAATATAATTACTTAAATAAAAGTACAAAAAAATACGACAGTTCTGTTTCAGGTATGCCTATATGTAAAGGATTTATCAAAATTTTTGGTGATAAAGTAAAAAATGAAATAGAGCAATTACATACATACAATATTGGAACAAAAAAACATAATTTTGTAAACAACTATTCAATATATGATATTTGGCATTTGATATTCAACACAGATGACGACCATTTAGAAGATTTTGCAATTAATAAACTTGGAATAAACACAATTACAAAACATGATAAAAAAGGAAAAGAGTATAAAGAAAACCCGATTGTTAAATTAAAAAAAGCTGCATTTTCAAGTAGTTATGCTGATTTAAGCATAAAAGCAATGAATAAAATTATGCCGTTTTTAAAAGAAGGGTTTCTTTATAATCAAGCCGTATTATTAGCAAAAATACCTGATGTTTATTCAGATTGGAAAGAAAACAAAAATAAAGTTTATGAAATTATTGATAATGCTAATGATAATTATGGTTATTATAAAACCATTGTTGGCATTACAAACAATCTGATTGATAAATATAAAGCATTAACATTCGAAGATAAATTTGCGTATAAGAATTTTGATTATACACTTGATGAAAGCGATTATATAGAAATAGAAAAAGCTTGTATTTCATATTGGGGTGAAAAAACCTGGAAAGAAAAAGAAAATAAAGAAATAATAATTGAGCAAGTAGCTACTTATTATCAAAGTTTCTTTGCTGATATCCAAAGAAAATATATTGAGTTCCCTACATTAACAAATATTCTAAAAGAGGAGTTTCAAAAAAACAATATTGATATTGATATAGATAAATTATATCATCATTCTGATAGGAAAAATATATATTTGGAAAAATTACCTGTTGACATAGAAACAAGTAAACCTAAATTACCTCTTGATTTTAAAACAAAAAAGACAATTTTACCTGTTCCATTGATAGATAGTATAAAGAACCCGATGTTTAATAAGTCGATGAGTATTCTTAGACGTTTAATGAATACGTTAATTGTAAAAGAATATGTTGATGAAGATGGAGTTATTCAACCTTATATTGATGAAGATACCGAAGTAATTATTGAAGTAGCTCGTGAATTAAATGATAATAATAAACGAATTGCGATTGAACGCTATCAAAGAGAACGTAGAGATAATAGAGAAAAATATCGTCAATTTATTAATGAATTTAAAGAGAAAAATAATGTCTTTGTTAATTTAAATGTAGAGGAAAAAATACCTGAATTTGAACTTTGGACTGAACAAACATTTGAGGAGACGATTGATGAAAAAGGTAATATTATAGCTAATAAAAATAACAATGATATAAGAAAAGAAAAAAATGCAATAAAAAGATACGAACTATGGTGTGAACAAAAAGGACAATGTATGTATACTGGTAAAATGATAAGTATATCTCAATTATTTACACCCGAAATTGAAATTGAACATACAATTCCTCGCAGTTTATTGCCAGACAACACAATGGCTAATTTAACAGTTTGTTATTCAAGATATAATAGCGATATTAAAAATAACAGAATGCCAACGGTTTGTCCTAACTATGAAAATGACACAAACGAAGGAACAGCAATAAAACCAAGGCTAAAACCGTGGATAGAAATTAGAGATAGGTATAAAAATCTTTATGAAATCAGAAAAAAACCTTTTGGAATAGAAGATGAAGCAAAAAAGAACAAAAGAATACAAGAAAAGCATTATTATAAAATGCACTACGATTATTGGAACGACAAACTAAATCGTTTTACAACAGAGGAGATAAAAGAAAGTTGGGTTAGACGACAATTAACTGACACGCAAATGGTAAGTAAATATGCACGGGAATTTTTAAAAACATATTTCAAAAAGGTAACAGTTCAAAATGGGCGTACAACTGCCGATTATAGAAAAATATTCGGTTTTCAATCTGAAAATGAAATTAAAAGTAGAGATAAGCATACTCATCATAGTATTGATGCCGCAGT
>QMPG01000492.1 GCA_003648455.1 Bacteroidota bacterium | reverse complement strand
ATCCGGATATAATGGAAAAAGTAAAACCAATTGCTTTTACCGATTGGATTCCCAATGATACAATAACATTCAGAAAAAATTTTTCGCCTGAAATGCGAGAAAAGATAGTTCAAGCCCTACTCGACTTTGCTGAACGAGATTCTGGGAAAGAAGTATTAAAAAATTTATTTAGTATTAATGGCTTTGTTCTTGCAAATGATAAAGATTATGATGTGGTAAGAACTACATTAAAGACTTTAGGTATGGAAGCTTCGCAATATATAAAATGAAAAACATTCTAACCATTAAGCATTTAGATAAAGTCTATGCCAGTGGTACACATGCACTTGAAAATATAAATCTTGAAATAAAAGAAGGAGAATTTGTTATTCTTCTTGGACTTTCAGGTTCTGGAAAATCTACTCTATTACGCTGCATAAATAGATTGATAGAACCTACATCTGGAGAAATTATTTTTGATGATCAAAATGTGAGTAGTTCCAATGGAAAAGAATTATGTAATATTCGCCGGCATATCGGAATGATTTTTCAACAATTTAATTTAATAAAGAATCTTTCAGTAGAATTAAATGTTCTAACAGGAAAATTAGGTTATATATCATTAATTCATTCTCTTACAATTACTCATAATAAAGAAAATGTTAATCAGGCAATTAAAAATTTAAAGCGTGTTGGTTTGAAAAAATTTTCTAAACAAAAAGTGAAGAATTTAAGTGGAGGGCAACAACAGCGAGTTGCAATTGCCCGCGCACTTATGCAAAACCCAAAACTTATATTAGCAGATGAACCTGTAGCAAGTTTAGACCCGGCAACATCTGACTCGGTCATGAAATATTTAGGTGAACTAAATTATAAAGACAATATTACAGTAGTTTGTTCATTGCACTTTTTAAGTTTAGCTCGAAAATATGGAAGCAGAGTTATCGCCTTAAAAGAAGGAAAAATTGTTTTTGATGGTTTACCTTCGGAAATTGATGAAAAACGTTTTCACTCTATATATGGAGAAAACACACAAGAAGTGGAAATCCAATGAAGAAAAAAAAATTATCTATCATCAAAGCTATAATTTTTGATATACTGTTTTGGATATATATAAGTAGATGTTTTTCATTTCTTGGATTTAAATGGCTGGGAATAATTATTCCCCAATTTTATATCTCATTTTTTATCATAATATTTGGTGGATTCTTCTTTTCTATCGGTGATTCTGTTGGCAGAAAAATTTTTTATCCTTCTGAAAAGATGAAACTTCAATGGAATCATAGTTGTTGGGGATGGTTAGCTGTAACTATTTTTTTACTTACATTAATTGTTAGTTGGAATATTGTAGAGGTTAACCAGGTAAAGTTTTTTGCAAATTTCAGAAATGCCGGAGGTATTCTTTCAGGAATTATTGATCCCAATTTTGTAATTTTAAAACCAATGCTAAAAGCTCTTGCCGAAACAATTTATTTAGCTCTTCTAGCAACTCTTTTCGCTATTCCCTTTGCTTTTATATTAAGTTTTTTAGCAGCAAGGAATTTAATGCCAAAAACTTTAACCGGGAATACAATTTATGTAATAGTTAGAACAATAGCTACATTTGTTCGTTCTGTAGAAGCAATTGTTTGGGCGATTATATTTTGTGTTTGGGTAGGAATCGGTCCTTTTGCTGGAATGTTAGCTTTGATGGTTCATTCTATTGCCGCACTCACAAAATTATATTCAGAACAAATTGAAAATATCGATACTGGTCCTATTGAAGCGATAAAAGCGACAGGTGCGAGCAGATTGCAAATATGGATTTATGCTGTAATTCCTCAAATTCTCTCTCCATATTTAGCATTCACAATATATCGCTGGGATATTAACGTTAGAATGGCAACTATTGTTGGTTTTGTCGGTGGTGGTGGAATTGGTCTTGCTCTTCAACAAAATCAACAACTTCTCAGATGGCATAATGTTGGATTAATCGTCTGGTTAATAGCTGCTGTTGTCTGGATTATGGATATGATAAGTGCAAAAATTCGCAGTAAATTAATGGATATGTAATTTTAACTGTTTCGTAAAAGGTCACTTCAAACTTGAAACTATCATCTTGAACCCTTCCCTTCGACAAGCTCAGGATAAACTCCAGCTCAGGACAAACTAAGTCGAAACATATTATCAAATAAGAAGTTATAAGATTCTTCGACTCCGCTCAGAATGACAAATAACTATTTTTTACGAGTTCGTCAATTTTAAGGTTTGGAAACAAATCATGCATTTATCAGCGTATAATAAATTTCAGTTCAAACACTAATTAAATTTATATTTTAGATACTTTTCTAAAAAAGATTTTCATGAATTTTAAAGCAGTCATATTTGATCTTGATGGAACATTAATTGATTCAATGGGTATTTGGTTATCTGTTGATAAAGAATTCCTAACAAAAAGGAATATTCCTCATCCTAAAAAACTGTTTAATGATATGAATACAGGTAATAGTTTTATGGAAGTTGCAGAATATTTTAAGAAAAAATTTAAGCTTACAGAGAGTATTGAAGAGATTATGAATCAATGGATACAAATGGCTGTAGCTCGCTATAAAAAGAACACAAAATTAAAACCGGGTGCATTTAAATTATTACAATATCTAAAAGAACATCAGATAAAATTAGGTATTGGAACAAGCAATTCGCGTTATTTGGCAGAAATTGTCCTTTCTTCTAATAATGTTTTAGAATATTTTGATACTATTGTTGATGGACAAGACGTTATGAAGGGAAAACCATTTCCGGATATTTTTTTAAAAGTAGCATCAAACCTGAACATTGTGCCAGAATATTGTATTGTAATTCAAGATATTCTTGATGGCATAAAAGCAGCAAAAAATGCAGGAATGACCGCTTTTGCTATCTATGACAAATTTGCAAAATCAGAAGAAAAAGAAATTCAACAGATGGCAGATTTCTATGCAAAAAATTTTTATGAAATTATTGAAAAAATCAAACAGTTAAACTAAACATTTAACATCCCCCACTTCACAAAATTAGAAAAAAATCTTACAATATTTGTTTGACTCATATAATCTTTAAGTAAAAAATTGTTAAAATGGTTAAATGATATGTTCAGAACTCATTAAAATGCTCAAAATCTCAAAATCAAATCGCAAATTAAAAAATTCCTTATTGATTCACCTTTTAAAGCTGTTACTTTCCCATAAGTTTAAGTTCGATAAGTTCCTTGTCATTTCGACTCCGTTCGGCAACCTTGCTGTCATTTCGACCAGCGTGGAGAAATCTCCTCAATAAAAGCTGAGAAATCTCACCAATT
>QMPG01000491.1 GCA_003648455.1 Bacteroidota bacterium | reverse complement strand
TGTATTGCCAAAATCTATTGTAATGTTCTTTATACGATTTAAAAAAGTCTTTTTTAAGTGGCTCAACCGAGAACGTATCCATTAATTGATTAATTCCGATATTTTCTCCGTCTTCTTTCTTGTTTGCTAATTCAAGTATTCGTTGGGCGGCTGTAGTGCAGGATTCGTTTCCTCCAAGCAGATAAGTGAAACGTTTAGGTTTGGTTTCTCCTTTAATAAATTCGCCCGTTTCCAAATCAATGTCTGACCATTTGGCAATAAAAGAAAACCTGTAATCAGTTTGATTTTCAGAATAGAAAAATACCAAAGCCCCGTGGGTAATATTTTGGTCGATATGTTTGGCTGCAATATCTCTTAAACCTTTTCTGTTTTGGTCAATTCTTATGCTGTCGTCAACTTCTACTTCAAAAATAGCAAGTGATTTATTGTCGTCCAGTTTAATTGTACCGATTTGCTTACCTGATTTTACTTTGTCTTCTTCAAAAAATGGATTTGAAGGCGTAGAAAAATAATCAACTTTATTAAAAAGTAAACTCAAAATAGATTTCCAATTTTCATTGAAATTGTAGTCTTTTTGTAATATTTGTTTTAAGTCTTTTTCTTTCATATAATCAATATTTACCATTTTGTTGAGTTCAACAAAATGGTTTTACTTTAACTTTCTCAACCTATCATTATGTTTAAGCAAGGATTTCATTTGTGTTATCGCCAGTTGGTTCAATTGCATTAATCTTTCCGACTGTGAAATATCCTGCTGAATTAACATTGCATTAATGCTTTCCATATTTGATAGAACAACCAACTGTTCAATAGTGGCATAATCTCGAATATTTCCTTTTTCATTGGGGTTTACTTCACGCCATTGCTTAGCCGTTTTTCCAAATAATGCAAGGTTCAGCACATCTGCTTCATTAGCATAGATAAATGAAATTTGCTTTTTATTAAGTTTTTCAGGAATTAGATTGTCTTTAATCGCATCAGTATGAATATGATAATTAACCTTTGCTAATGTTCGCTGAAAGTTCCATTCGAGTTTTAGGCGATCATTTTCATCTTCTTTAAGTCTTTTAAATTCTTTAATTAAATATACTTTAAAAGATGGGGAAATCCACATTCCAAATTCAAAGGCTATATCAGCGTGTGCATAAGTTCCACCATAACGTCCTGCTTTGGCTTGTAATCCTATCGCATTAGTTTTTTTTACCCATTCTTTCACACTTATTTTATAACTATTTAAACCTGCCTGACTTTTAATTGTGGCAAATTCGCCATAATTAAAACTGGGGTTGTTTACAGACTCCCAAACTCCAAGAAATTCAACGGTATTTCTATTTCTCAACCAATCGGAAATAAAAAAGTCTCCATCCTTTGCTTTTAGCATATCGGTAAGTGAAATATAATCATCTTGCTCATATGCAACAATATTTATTTCTTTGTCTTGAACAATTATTTTTCTATTTTTTTTCATATCATTTATTCTGTTGTATAAATGGGGTCGAATTCGACCCTGATAAAAAATTTCTAATTGTACCGAATTCGGTATAATTAAAATCGGGATTATATAATGCTTCCCATTCACCAAAATACACAATAGTACTTTTTAAACTAAGCCACTTAATAATTACATCTTCTTGAAGTTGTCTTCGTGCCATATCGGTAAGAGAAATAAAATCATTTTCCTTTTGAGCAATTATATTTATCTCTTTCCCCTGTATATTTATCTTTTTGCTTTTTGCCATCTTATGTAAAACTTTCTGTTATTATAATTTCAGGATTCAATAGTTTAGAAGTAACAACTTTTACTTGTTCAATTTCATCAACATCTTCGTTCACTAATGGATAACTTTTTAATATTGCCATTATTCTTTCCAAAATTATTACCGGGTTTAATGGGCTTTTACCAACTGCTCTTTTTAGTTTGTTAATATCACGTTGCAGATTTTGAAATCGGCCTTTACGAATGGCTTCTTTTGCCTTTATTATTAATTCAGTTTCAGCATCATTTGTAAAAGGCAGGTTAATCATTGCATCTAAATATGAAATGGCACGTTTTTCATTTGGACCTTGTGTAACATCAACCTTTTTATCTTTTGCCTTTTCTTCCTCAATTTTATCAGTGAAAGTTTGAATTGCTGCTTTTACTTGTTCGTGATGTTTGGAATGAAGTGGAATTCCTTTTTCATTTGCATCTGCTTCAAATTTTTTCACAGTTTCCAGAAAAGTTAATTCTTCAATTTCATCTTTTGAATTAATATAAATGAAAGCATCTCTTTTGGCATCTTTTACAAAACTGATAGTACTACTATTTAAGTCTCCATTTTTCCTACCAACCCTTGCCCGCATAGGCATATTTTTTATTTGTTTGAAGAATGTTGGGTTTTTCTCTTTGATATCTCTAATCATCATTAAATAAGCCAACTTCTCATCTTTTTCCTCTTCCAATTCGTGGTCGAAAAGTCCGAAGGTTTCTGTTTCTTCATCGGGTGAATAAATCTGGCTATCTTCTCCAAGTGCAGCGTGAAAAGCCTGTAGTTTCATTATGGCTTTTTTCTCTAATTCAATATCATCATTAACTTTAGCAGTTGGATAAAAATTATAAACGTGAACTTCTTTTGCTACGGAACCGATTCTATTTACACGTCCAATTCTTTGCATTAAGCGCGTTGAATTCCACGGTGTGTCATAATTGACAATAACATTTGCCCTATGCAGGTTAATCCCCTCTGCAAGAACCTCTGTTGAGATTACAATATTGAAGTCGTTTTTTTGCTCTGATTTGAGAATATTAGCATCAAAATTAGCCCGAATAATTGGCATTTTTTCCTTTCTCGATTTGCTGTCTACCATCAATATTTTTTCATCAATATACTTTGGTAGTTCACGATATAAATAATCTGTAGTTTCTTTGCTTTCAGAGAAAACTATCAGTTTTGAAGTTGGATTAATTTTTTTCTTTAATAAGATGTTCTGCAAATAATCAACGAAGATTTCCAATTTTGGGTCATCTTCTATTTTACTCCATTCTTTGTTTAAGGATTTTAATAATTCATAATCATTTTTAAGCCCGGATAAAAAATCATATTCAAAATCATCAGGTTCACAAATATCTATTGTTGGGTCTTCGATTGAGTTTTCAATTATCAATTCTAATAATTCTGCTTCCGTTCCTTCGTTAGTAAAATCTGACACGGGCAAATTAGGTGCAATATAAATCTTGCCATTTTCAAACATTGTAACCATAGCCTTAGTAGCCATCATAAAACGGTGCAATGATTTTTTAAAAGCATAAAAACTACTATCA
>QMPG01000490.1 GCA_003648455.1 Bacteroidota bacterium | reverse complement strand
TCAAATTGTTTTAGAATTATTTGTTGTCTTAAAATTGCAAATAAATATTCTCTATTTATCTCTTGATTTATAACACTTCTTATTACACTAAACCCTGTTGATGCAATTGAAAAGTTTTGTTCTTTTTTTAATAAGGAAATTGCGCCTCTGTTAGGTCTTGTTGTAGAAACAATAATATCATTTTCCCGAACAATCATTTTAGCTCTACTTGCTGCATTCTCTTTTTTAATTTGCACAATATTTTTAATTTCTCCCGAGAGAGTATCTATTTCACTAATCTCAATGTAAGGAAATGTATCTTCAAAAAAGTCATTTTGATTCCAAGTTTCTGATGAGAATTTAATAAGATTGCCTAATCGTGCATTTTTACCTTTTTTAATATTATTAATAATGTCTTTATACTCTTGCTTATAGAATTGTGGATCAAACCGTTTTTCCAATTCGCTTTTCTGTAAAATAAAAACACGATTAGGGTTTAGTTTTGTATTTGTAATTGTGTAAGTGTTCATTTTCTACTTATCCAGTTTATCAGGGTTTTTGCCCAATTTTTTATCATCAGACTTCACTCTGCGTTCTAACTTCTTAATATCTTCTTCTGCTGGCAGTTCTTCGGGTTTTATACCTCTTTCTAACAGAATTTTTCTTACAGAACGGTTATTAGTAATGTGTTCGGCAGATATTTGTCTTTCGCTTTTAAAGCTTTTCTCTTTGGTATTAAAAACCGTAATTTCAGTAGCAAAGTCTTTTGCTTTTATGGTTATTGTTGGCAAAAAATCGGCTAATGGTCTGTTTTGAGGAATGCCTAATTTGACTTTCATTTGTTTGGTATTATTTCCGCCAAATAAAGCTTGGTCTCCTTTACTTCTAATAATTCCAAAGTTCCTGTCATTACCTGTTTGTTCAAAAATAAGTTCTGAGAGTTCTTTTTCCGAATAAGTTAATTTTTGTCGAGCGTGAAGTCTTTCCCAGTCTTTTATTCGTTGCTCTACTAACTCATATTTTCGAGTTTGTATAGCAAAATAATTTTGAGCAAAAGCGATGCTTTCTTTTCGTGGGTCGCCATTTTGAGTTATCAAATAACAAGCATACCTTGTAAGCATAAAATCATCAATTTCTTTTGATGCTCCCTTTGGCATTTCTATCGTTTTCCTGATGTCAGGAAAATGATTGGATATATCGTTACCACTTACTTCGCAAGTAATTTTTGCTTTGGTAATTACCTTGTTGAAATTTTCCCATTTAGCATACCCAAGTAAGTGCTGTAAATCTCTTGCAAACCAAAATTCTACACCTTCTTCGGTAGTGTATGAATGTTCTTCAAAATTATTGGTTAGCGATTGTATTATCTCCTTTTTCATTTATTAACACTTTTATATTTTATTAAAGATATTCTAATATTCAAGTTTGCAAAAATAATTGCTTCCCTCGCTGAGGGTTTCATACTTCGGTCTCGTTTATATGATTAATAAACTTTGAAAGTTCTTTGCCTATTTCAGTCAGTTCATTGTTTTGCGTTTCTCTGCCTGTTGCATCATAACCAATATCTTCGGCAATTGCCATAAAAATCGGGTAGTCGTCTAATGTCGATTGTTTTGCAGTAAAATACTTCTCTGTTAACTCTTCCTTTAATAAATTTACTTTATCTTTATGTTGATTTTGAATTTTAGTTTTATCGTCTTTTATCAGTTCATTAATTTCTTTTTTATTGAAACTCGGATTTTTCTTTTTTGCTTCTGTTTCTAATTTTTTTATCGCTTCTTTTTTTTCTTTCTCCCACTTTTCAATGGTTTCAATATATTTATTGTCTGTTTTTACTTTCTCTTTTAAATTATCTTTTTGATTGATGATTTTTTCAGTTTGGATTATTTTGTTTTTTCGCAAAAACAAAACAGAGCTTTTTACTCCTGCACCTGTGGCAGAAAATGCAGTTTGTGGCAATGAAACAACTGCTACAATTCTGTACATTTCTTCAATGTTATCCCTTACATATTGTAAACTGCTATTTGTTAAAATTCCATCAGGGATTACAATTGCTAAATATCCATTCTCGTTTAAAAATTTATGACACTGCTCAATAAACAATACTTCTGTACTTTGGCTATCTCTTACTTTTTCTCTCAATGCTTTAACCGACAACCAATCATCTTCTTTTTTTCCAAGATTATATTGATGCAAATACGCTTTTTCAGTTTGTTTTATACTGCTTCCAAAAGGTGGATTTGTTACAATAAAATCGAACGAATTATATTTAAACTCAAAGTTTTTGGTGTTGTTCTGTAAATCGGTGTCATTTAAAAGTCCGTCTGATGCAATTACGTTTGTATGACCATCATCGTGAATAATCATATTCATTTTAGCAGTTCTTGCAATTTGATCGTTTATTTCAATTCCAAACAGGTTTTTTTCTGCAAAGTCGTGCCAAAATGTGTAATGGTCTTTTTCATCTTTTATAGGGTCGTAATATTCAGTTGCCTGTTCTCTTACTTTATCAAGTGCATACAATAAAAAGCCACCACTACCACAACTTGTGTCAAGTACTTTTGATTTTTGATTAATTGGAACGCTGTCAATTATAAATTTAACAATTGGTCTTGGTGTAAAATACTGCCCAAAATCACCTCTGAAATAACTGCCCATAAAAGTCTCAAACGCTTTGCCTTTACTGTCGAGGTCTGTTTTATTAAGGTTTATTCGTTGAAAGTATTTTACAATTGTTAATGTTTCTTGTGCAGAAAGAGAAATACCATCTTTAAAAACTTCGGGTGCTTCTTTTTCTCCAATTGCGTAGATTTTTTTAACTCGTTTTAATAAGTCTTCTGGGTCTTCACCTCTGAATAATTGAAAATCGTAAGGCTCACCGTTTTTTCTTGGGTGTTTCTCATCCCAAATTTTGCAAAATATAAGTTTGTCTAATTCATCAAATGCTACACTTGGGTTTCGTTGACCACCACCCCAAAGTGCTTGGTGTGATTGAATAAATATTTTTGTTAGTTCGCTTTCGCTTACTACTTCTAATTCAAAGAATTTCTGTTTTTTCTCATAATCTACTTTGGGTTCAGAAACTCCACCTGTATCAATTTGCGAAACTCCACCTTTAACATATTTATAAGGTGCAAGTTTATCTATTCCAAATTGCGGAATATCAGGTATTTCAATTCTACTTTTTGGTTTCTTTACTGGAACTTCGTAATGCTGATTTTTTATTCGGGAAGTAGTCCAAACATATTTTGCCCCTTCTGCTACTGCGTAACTGTACGCTTGGTCAACTGCAATATTAAATTGTTGGTCTGTTAAATCTTCCTTTTT
>QMPG01000489.1 GCA_003648455.1 Bacteroidota bacterium | reverse complement strand
CTACGTATGCGTCATCCGCCACGTATGCGTCATCCGCCACGTATGCGTCATCCGCAATGTTTACGTCGTGCGTAACGTTTGCGTTATTTCCAATATTTTCATTGTCCCCGCCAATATTGCGTCCATCATTTGGTTTATCAATGATAATTATTCCGTGTATATGATTTGGCATGACCACAAATGCATCCAATTTTACAAATGGAAAATGTTGGGGTGTTTCATGCCAATATTTATTTGCCATTTCGCCTATTTTGTTTAATTGCATTTTGCCATTAATAATATTGCCAAAAAAATGTTTTCTGTTTTTGGTGCAAACGGTAATAAAATACATTCCATTGCTACCGTAATCCCAATTGGGTAAACGGGCAGATTTTATGCGATATTTATTTTTATATTTTTCGGGCATTTCTATTTATTTTATGCATTTACCTCTTGTAAAATTCATAAATATACCTCACAGACAATTAAAATGGCGTATCAATACCCAATTCCTTACAATATCCGGCAATCTCTTTATTTATTTCCTGTAAATCAACATCCAATTGTTTTAGGTTTGTAGCAACTTCGTTTAAATCAATGTCGGCTTCTTCCTCAAAAGTGTCCACATATCTTGGAATATTCAGGTTGTAGTCGTTTTCTGCAATCTCTTCCAAAGTGGCAACATAAGAATATTTGTCTATTGTTTCACGGTTGCGGTAAGTGTTTACAATCATTTCCACATCTTCATCACGCAATTCGTTTTGATTTCCGTTTTTTATAAAATGGTCATCGCCACTTGCATCAATAAAAACAATATTATCATCTACTTCACGGCATTTTTTAAATACCAAAATACAGGTAGGAATTGATGTTCCGTAAAAAATATTTGCAGGTAAACCAATTACGGCATCGAGATAATTGAGTTCGCTAATTAAATATTTACGGATAACTCCTTCTGCCGCACCTCTAAACAAAACACCGTGCGGTAGCACCGTTGCCATTGTTCCGTTGTCGGCAAGTTGGTGTATCATATGTTGTACAAAAGCATAATCGGCTTTGGTCTTTGGTGCTAGTCTTCCGTATTGGCTAAAACGCTCATCTGTGCTATTCAATGGGTTTGCATCGCTTTTCCAATGTGCCGAAAAAGGCGGATTGGCAACAACGGCTTCAAATCGTTTTTCAAGATGTTGCGGGTTTTCCAAAGTGTCCTCTTGCTGAATATCAAATTTACGATAATGAACATCGTGCAAAATCATATTCATACGAGCAAGGTTGTAAGTGGTACGGTTTAATTCTTGTCCGTAAAATTCGCTTACATCTTCAACCTCTCTTGCCACACGCAAAAGCAAAGAGCCCGAACCACAAGTTGGGTCGTAAACAGATTTCAGTTTTTTCTTTCCAGTAGTAACAATTTTTGCCAGTATTTTAGAAACTTGTTGTGGTGTATAAAATTCTCCTGCCGATTTTCCTGCACCTGCGGCAAACTTTGCAATCAAATATTCATAAGCATCGCCCAAAACATCGGCTTCAATATCTTCGAGTTTAAAATCAATTTTATCAAGATGATTTAATATTTTTACAATTACTTCGTTTCTTGCTCCAACTGTTCTGCCGATTTTTGTAGAAGTTAAATCCAAATCCTCAAACAAAGCATTAAAATCATCTTCCGATTCTGTATTTTGAGTGCTTTGCTCAATATGATTCATTACGGCTTGTAAATCTTCAATTATGTAGTTGCTTTCACTTTCGGTGTCTGCATTTCCTTTTTTTGCCAGTTCAGAAAACAGTTCATTCGGTTTCAAGAAATATCCTAATTTCATTAAGGATTCTTCTTTTATGGCTTCCAAAATTTCAGGGTCGGTTACTTCTTTGTAGTCGGTTACTTCTTCGCCTTCAAGTAATCCATTAGCATAAAGATATTGCTTTTCACTCAGGTATTTGTAAAAGATAAAACCGAGAATGTAGTCTCGGTAATCGTCTGCACTTATTTTCCCTCTTAGTAGGTTTGCAATTCCCCAAAGTTGGGCTTCTAATATTTTCTTTTGGTCTTCTGACATATTCTAATTTTCTTTTTAATTTTCAATTCTGCAAGATACTTGATTTTCGTCGAGCGTTGGCAAAAAAGCATACTCTTTTGCAATTTTTAGACTGTGTGTCGGCAAAAAAAACAATCCCGAAAAGTCGGGACAAGTCGTGCAATTTGTGCGTTGGCTTTCCTTTTCAATATTTTCTTGTAGCAAATTTATCATCTTTCTGTTTCGTTTCTCCTGCTTGTGCCTAACGATGGCAAGATGAAATTTTGGGCATTTTAAAAACTCCAACTTTTCAATTTACTACATCGTTTATTTATTGTTAATTCACTCATATTTAGCATAATCTGCCCAATTTTTTATATTGCGTGTTGTGTGTTGGTTGTTTATATAACTTTACTCTATTTCTATTTAATTTTAGTGAATATTCTTTCCCCATTTGAAAAAATTGTCAAAATGCCTTCTTCAATTTTTCCAGAAGCATCTTCTGATATATTAAGGTAAACATAAGGCGATTCGAATTGATAGTCAAATGGTCCATCAGATAATTTTTCGTCAATCATACCATATTTATTATCATAGCTAATCACACACTTTTTAGTTTCTTTATTAAATTCAAATTCTATCATTTGACTACCTGTTAAAAAAAATGGAGATTGTTCCGTATCATAAACAACGATTATTCTATTTGATTGCCATTTGCCACCAATTTCAAAACCATTATGTCCTAGTGGTCTAAAAATACCTACTTCATTAAAATAAAGTCTATTGTCAATAATTTCAAATCTAAAGGTTGGATAAATAAAAAAACAACTTTTAATTCCAGACATATCGTGTAGATAAGTATATTTCAAGTCACTCAATTCGACAAAACCATTAATTAATTTAAAATTACCTTTAATAACATAAGCTAAAGATTCATTATACTGGTCGTAAAAGACAGAATCGATTAATTCATTATTTTTATTAAAAGTGATTGTTCTTGCATCTTTATGCCAAGTCCCTATTATATTTTTGAGTGTCTCACACTGCAATTCTACTTCTTCCTTTTCACAACTAAATGCTGTAAATAAAGTTAAAACGATTACGATTTTTTTTACTATTATTTTAAATTTCATAATTATTTAATATTGTTTAAATTCCATTTTATTTAATTGTAGATTAATTCAAACTTACACACAACAATTAAATAAACGGAATAGTCCGTTTATTTCCATTATAGTAATATTAACCTGAATTCGATATAAAATATTATCACAGCTTCAATTATTTTTCTTTAGAAATTTATCCAAATTTTTG
>QMPG01000488.1 GCA_003648455.1 Bacteroidota bacterium | reverse complement strand
ACCCCCCGAAAAATCCCCCCACAAAAACCGTCGTAAATTACATAGAAAAACACTCGTACTGGATGTAGTTCAACACGGGACTAATCGCTGGGTCGTTCCGACCGCTCATAGTCCTGTTTATTACCTGCTGGGTGTTTTTAATGATATCTTTTCTATTAGTTCTTTAAAACTTATTTGCTTACCATAAATCATATTTTCCTGCATCTCTAAATAATCTTTTTCGTATTTGTCGAATAAATCTTTTGGTGGAATAACATTAATGTCCGTTAGTTTAAGCTTGGAATAATCAACTGTTTTTATTGGTGTAAAAATAGCTCTGTGCTTGATAATTTCTTGAAATAAGACTTCATCTTTTAATGCTCTTTTACCAAAATCGGTTGAAATAATTTGTCCGATGTCGTATAAGTGTCGTGACATTCTGTGAAAGCGTATTTTTTCTTTTGATTTCGAGAATTCTTCGTGCAACAAAATCATTTTCTCAAGAAAAGTTTTTTCAGGAATGACAGTTTTTACAACAAACGGTATTTCTGTGAATAAGCTTTCAGGATAGTTCTCGTCAATAATCGATTTAATTTCTTTTGGTTCTGTCGGTTCGATTAATGACCGAGCACCAATCTCAACTAATATTCTACCTGGAATATATGATAGCTCATCAAAAATTGATTGATAAGTTATTTTGATAATCTCAGGGTCTTGGTCTGAAACCTTTGTGTTCTCAACTTTAATTTCAAACAAACGATTATCAATGCCATGACGTTCAAATTCATTGGTGATTATACGTGGCATTTCATTTGAAACAAACAAATGTGATTTTCTTCTTAGTTTTCTGATTTGGCCTTTTGTTAGTTCACCGGCAAAGCCAAGAAATTCACGATTGATGGCAATGTCAATATCTTCGGAAAATCTTTTTATCAGGCCATAAGCTTTGCTTAAAGAAGTTCCTCCTTTAAATACTAAATGTTCAGCTATTTCAGAATTGAAAATAATTCTTAAAACAAGCGTAACCCAGGCATCCTTTTCAATGGCTTGTGGCTGAATTCCTGTTTTGAAACTCAATTGTTTAAATAATTCTTGTTGTTTGTCTTTAGGTAAGTTAAGCCAGTTCATTAGGTATTTGTGATAAGATTTGTAAAACTATTTTTCTAATCCATACTGGAGCATTTTGGATATCATTTTTGATTTTTTCAATCTCATTTGATTTTTCTATGATTTCTCTTAATGTTCGCTTATCATTTTCAGTGATATTATTCTCTTTTTTTGATTTTAATGCCTGAATAATCAAACTGCTTAACTGGCTTTTAAAACTTAAATTTCTCGGACTTGTTTTTTTAAATGTAATTATTTGATTTCCTATTTTAATTTTTCTTGCTGACCCGTCAGTTAGAAAAACTACATTCATGGGAATTTGTGTTGATAAGCCAAGTAAATGCTGAGCATAGACACCTGTTGGGATAACTCGTGCTTTGTCGCGTTTTGCAATGGATTTTCCTATTTCCTCGGCAGTGGGGTAGAGGACACCTAAAATTTCATCCTTTTTCGGGATATAATAAATTCCTTTTGCTATTCTGATTAGTAGTCCCTTGTTGACAAGCCTTTGCAGTGATTTTCTAACTGCATCATAATTATTAAGTTCTGAGAAATCGGAAATAAATATTAAACTTCCTCTTTCTTTTCCTTTAATAACGTTTTTTATTTTAGTTGATATAGACATCAAAATATGTTTGTCCCAAAAATAGTAAATAAATGGGACATTCATAATATTTCTTATAATAATTTTTTATTACCGACGTATTTTCTAATCACCTTGCAGGTAACGTATGGCAATATGAAAAGTTGGGCATTTTAAAAATCCATATTTCTTAACTACCACCATTTTTGTTTAGTATTAAAGTGTTCATATTTACCACTATCTGCCCAATTTTTTATATTGCGTGTTACCTGCTGCCTTTTTCTATTTCTTTAATAAACCAATTATAAATCTGAACAAATTTATCAAATTCTGATTTCTCTTTTAATAGTTTTATGTCAAACGAAGGTCTTTTGTCAATTTTATTTTCAGGAATTTTAACTTCTTTAATTTCATTTAATTTGTCTAATATTTTCTTCCGTTTTTCAATACTGTCAAATGGCGGCTTAACTTTATACCATTGGAAATATATTTCAATTTTCCCATAAGTCCATATTGCAAAAGGCCAGTGTGAAATAGTATCTAAATCAATTGCAGGAACCAAAGAACCACTTCGTTTCCCTTTCCCATACCAAATACGAGAGACTCTTTTTTCAAAATGCTTGATTAATCTTTCAACGATTTCTCTTGCTGATTTACCATTTCTTCTTTCTAATTCGTTCAGAAATGTTTCTTCAGTCCATTGGTTGAATTCTCTTAATCCTTTTTTAATTTGGGCAGACGAAGTCTGTCCAACAACTCTTGGTACAAGTGTTTTTATTGTCTCGTTTCCAAATTGTTTTATTTCAACTCCCAGAACTTCTGCGGGTGTCATTTGCTCATTCAGAAATTCTATAATCCGTTGAAGTTCTTTTGGAATCTTGTCTGCAATAAACAACATTCTGATTTTTCCTGCTTTCAAGTTTAAATCAACTGTTTCCCAAAATTTTTCAACATCTTCGTTTTCGTCAATTAATTCTTGAACAGTAATGTCTGGGTCAATTTCCTTGGATTCGCAGTATTTTTCAAATTTATTTCGTATTTCATTCAAAGACCAATATGTTACAGCATTTGCAGCATAATCAAGCATTTGCCCAACTACTTCTCTCCTAATCCTCGTATCTGTACTTCGTTTGACTTCTACCAATGTAGGTATTCCGTCTTGGTCAATAAATAGGTAGTCCAATGACCATTTATTATTTCCAAATTCTTCGTCAGGCACTCCAAATTCTCTTGAAATCAACAACCATTTTCTTGGGTTGTCTGGATTTATTTGACTTCCAGAAATCAATTTCGGATAGTTTTCCAATAATTCCTGAAACTGTTTTTCAGTCACAAATTCACTTTCGTTTAGTTCTATTAATGATTGGTTTTTATTCAATATGAAAATTTGTTCTTCCATCATTTCTGTTTCTCAAGGTTGCAGGTAACGGTCAAGGCTATGGTGCGTGCCTGTGTTTTAACTTCTAATTTTTCTGCTTACAAACCTACTAAAATTTAGAACACGAACCTTGTATTTACTTCTTTTTCAGGCATGCACTATTAGCCGATGTTGAACTAAATCCGCCATAGGCGGATAGCTTTTCTACAAATATAAATAAAATCCTTATGGAATAAGTTTCGTATAAGTAATATTTAACCTTT
>QMPG01000487.1 GCA_003648455.1 Bacteroidota bacterium | reverse complement strand
GCTAATTTTAGGTTGCACTCACTATCCTTTATTATCTAAAATAATACGTAAATATGTTCCTGATAATATTGAGATTTTAGAACAGGGACAAATTGTTGCTGAAAAATTAGTTGAATATTTGCAACGGCATCCAGAGATAAAAGATAAACTTTCTAAAACAGGTAATGTTAGTTTTCAAACTACAGAATCAGAAGATATTTTTGAAAGTAAGGCTTCACTTTTTCTTGGTAGAGATGTAAAAGCTAAACATATTCATTTTTGAATATCTATTTAAATCATAAAATTTATTATAAACAATGGCAAGTAGATTGGTTTGTTTGTGTAATTCTGTTGATGAAAAAGAGATTCTTTCAGCTCTAAAAAAAGGAGCAAATTCAACTTCCGACATACAACGATTAACACGAGCAGGAACTTCTTGTGGCAAATGCCTACCTGTTATTGATGAAATTGTTAATGTGTATAAAAAAGAAAAACCCAAAGTTCAACAAACGAAGTTGAACCTTGAGTTTTAAACATTATATCTAACATGTATTAAAAGTAGCGAGGAGAAACAATTTTCTCTTTCAGGAATCTAATTTCGTATGAAACCATTACTTCGTGCGACCCACTGCTAACATTGTGCAGGTTATTAATGGAATAATCATAAGCATATCCAATTCGCAATTTATCATTGAAAATCCATTGTGCAATAAATCCAACAGCATCCTGACTTCTCCACATTGCCCCTAACCAAACTTTTTCTTTTATAAGGAAGTTGGCAGTTAAATCGAGTTGAACAGGTGCTCCTGTCTCTGAACTAAATGTAGCCTTTGTAAGCATTGTAGGTTTAAACTTTATATTTTCACCCAAATCGAAAACAAGACCTGCCATAATATAGTAATGGCGTATTTCAGCTTCAACTGAATTTGATTCCAAATCATTCTCGAATTTATTCTGAATTATTTTTGGTACAGATAATCCTACATAGTATTTCTTGCTATACAAAAATGCACCTACTCCAAAGTTGGGCATAAACTCCTTATTAATAACCCCCTGAAATGATGGGTCGGTTAATCCTTTGTCGTAAGTTTGATAAGCATTAAGGTCGTTAGAATAATTGGTAAAACCACCTTTTAATCCTAACCTCAAATTACTTTTTTCGCTAATTGGCACCAAATAAGAGTAGTCGGCAAACATATAAAAACGTTTTTCTAAACCTACCTTATCGCTAATTAAATTCAGTCCTAATGCTACTCTTTCGTTTTTAAGAGGTGCCTGCATCGAAAAAGTATAAGTTTGTGGTGCACCGTCTAATCCAACCCACTGTTGGCGGGCAAGTACCATAAAACTTAACGACTCCCATGTTCCTGCATAAGCAGGGTTAACACTTTGTGTATTGAACATGTACTGCGTGTACATCGGGTCCTGCTGCGCGTTTGATGTTAAACTTGAAGCTACTATTAACAGAATCCCTAATCCTTTGATAATATTTAATTTGATTTTCATTTTTTCTATTTTTTTCAGATTAAACATTTATTATTTATTAAGGAAAATTGATCCAGCTTTCGGCTCATTTCCATTATCTAAGTAAAGAATGTAGAAGTAGGTTCCAGGTGGTAGCCTGTCTTTACCCACCGTCCATCCACTTGTAGAACGTCCGTCCCACCATGCAGCTATTTCGCCCCATTGGCTAACGTTACCATAGTTTTCTTTCTCGTAAACAAGATTACCCCAGCGGTTGTAGATTTCAATTTTCAAACTAAACAAATCGCATAATTCCATTACGAAATAGTCATTTATTCCATCATCGTTAGGTGAGAATCCATTTGGTATAAATAATACACAGTCGTCGTCACCAGATGCCGGATTGAAGATTTCATAATAGTCTCTCCAGTCGCGTTCTCCATCATTGTCATCATCTTGCAGTGGTGCATTACTTCCGATTGCATTTTTACCGTGTAGCCACTCAGAACTAGTATCATAATTGTCGTAACGATCATCTAATCCATCATTATCCGAGTCTACAAAATCTCCATCAATTGGGTATGTATCAGCAATACTGTCAAGATTTGCATCGTGTCCTTCTAACCAATCAGGAATACCATCTCCGTCTGTATCGTCATCCAAGTAGTCAGGAGTATTGTCTCCATCAGTATCAGCAGCTTCATAATAAGTTCCACCGGCTGAACCATCGTACGCATCATCCCATCCGTCTCCATTAGAGTCGATTCCTGTTGGTACGATATAATCAATGTTATCATCGAAACCACCTTCACTAAGTGTTAACTGCCACTCAACATTGTCAGAAATACCATCATTGTCAGAGTCGATGTCTAATCTATCCACAATTCCATCACCATCAGAATCCAGAGTTTCCTGATTTAATGCGTTAGCTTCTTCATCAACGTCAAGTATTCCGTCATCATCGTCATCAATGTCGTCAATGTCGGGAACACCATCGCAATCAGAATCAAGTAATAACTGGATAGTAACTTCTGCTTCAGAGCAGTTTTCAGTATTTACTTTATGACATATTGTATATGTAAATGTTACTACTGCTTCAGAAGCATCATCGTTTATATAATTTAATGTACCGTCAGTTACATTAAGATTAACTAAATCGGGTAATTGTGAAGTAGTCATTGAAACTCCGCCACCTCCTATACCAATATCGTTTGCAAGCAGATTTATATCGCCTGAAACATTTCCTCCAGGACAAACAATTAATGTAAGAACATCTGGTACTGCTCGTAGTCCAACTGTACCACAATCAGCATCGCCTTGTTCTATAGTAACTATTGCTGTGCAGGTTCCAACATTTCCACTAACATCGATAACAGTCAGTATTACTTCATTCTCACCTAAATTATCGCAAGAGAAGTCTTCCTGGTCGATATACATTGTGTCTATTTCGCAATTGTCGGTTGAACCATCATTAATATTTTCAACTGCAAGAGTAAATAATCTATTTTCATCTAACTGAGCAGTAATATTGGTGCAATTTACAACTGGCGAAATAGTATCGACTACAGTAATTCCAGTTTGACAAGTTGTACTGTTTCCACATAAATCGGTGGCAGTAATTGTAACAGATACGCCGTCTGCCGAACCGGTTAGAGTACAATCGAATGTAGTTTTAGATATTTGAATATCTATCTCATCATCCGAAGTACAGTTATCGGTTACAGTTCCGGTAATTGTTGCGATTTCCTGCTCATCCAATTCATATCCACCATCTTCATTCAGATAGATAGTAAATGCGTTGCAATTCATAACTGGTGGAGCTGTATCTTCGATAGTGAATGTTGCTGATGTCCTACTTGTGTTTCCACAT
>QMPG01000486.1 GCA_003648455.1 Bacteroidota bacterium | reverse complement strand
CAAAAAAACAGATAACAAATCGTTTTACCTGACCCCGATAAATCGGGGCAGGTAAACTCAATCGTTATTTTTAATAATATAGACAAAGTAATGGAATTTTAGTATAATATATTTAAAAATAGTAATCAAAGGAAAATTATGTTATATTCTGCTATAGTTCACAAAGAAGATGAATGGTATGTCGCCGAGTGTCCGGAAGTAGGGACAGCGAGCCAAGGAGTTAGTATAGAAGAAGCTGTTGCAAACTTGAAAGAAGCAACAGAATTATATTTAGAAGAATTCCCACAAAAAACTTTTTCGCACCCTCTGTTGACAACTTTCGAGGTTTCGGCTTATGCCTGAACTTCCCAAAATCTCCGGCAAAAAAGCAATTAAAACGTTTGAAAAATTAGGTTTTTCAGTTGTGCGGCAACGAGGTAGTCATGTCATTTTACGAAAAGGGTCAAAAGGCTGTGTAATTCCTTTACATAAAAGTCTTGCAATTGGAACTTTGAAAAGCGCAATCCGTCAAGCCGGACTTGATACTGAAGATTTTCTAATTGCTTATAATCAATAGAAAAACCTAACAAAATCACTGGAGCAGACGGCTTGGCCACCTGTTTTTTGCGCCGCCGCTCAGTTCAAACGTTATGTGAATAGTAATAAATCTAAAAAGAAGGTTATAAATGAATTATAAAGACAAATTAATCGAATTATATAAAGAAGCAAAAAGTAAAAAATCATATGCTTCAGATTTGAGTAAAACAACTCAAAATAACATTCAAATTATAGCAGAAAAATGCTTCACACAAAAAGGAGTTTATACAGTATTAGTTACCTTATCTATATATAAAATATTACACCAGAATCAAGACATAAGAAATCATCAAACTCAGATTCCAAATGGATTTTCAGGAAGAACAATAGATACACAATTTATTACGCCAACACTAAAAGAGTTAAAATTACCGTCTATGGCAGAAAGTGGCTGGCTTACACGCTCTTTAGAACAACCTTACCCATATACATTGGATTACAATGGGAAAATAAGTAATAAAAAAGTGAAAAAAGCATTTTTAGAGCTTATTAATGACATAGAAACGGAGAATGTTAATCCTAAACATATTATAGTAGAACTACTAAAGACCGTTATTCAAATACAAGAAGAGAATAAGATTATTATAAAACCTCTAGAAAATCCAGAGAAACTAACAATTACAAAAATAATAAATATTCTTGATGAGCAATTTTCGTATCATTATGAAGATTTTGGAGGTTCAAAATTACCAGTATTAGCATTTTATGCTATATACCAAATGATTATAAATGAAATTTCAAGATATGATGGATGTGAATTAAAAGAATTAGGAAGTCATACTGCATCTGACCGAACTTCAAAAAGTGCAGGAGATATAGAAGTTTTCAAAGAGGATTTACTGTTTGAAGCAATTGAGATTAAATTAGACAAAGAAATAGATGCAAATATTCTAAGAATAGCAGAAGAGAAAGTAATTAGATATAATCCACAAAGATATTATATCCTTTCATATTTTTCTATAAAAGAACAAGAATTAAAACAAATACAAGAAGTTATAGATAGAGTAAAAAAAGATCATGGTTGTCAAATAGTAATTAATGGCATTTTGCCAACAATTAAATATTATCTGAGATTACTATCTGATTTAGAATCATTTATCAATTCCTATTCAATTCTAATTCAAGACGATTTAGAGTTAAAATCATGCCATAAAGAAAAATGGAAGAATCTAATTATGGAGTTACAAAGTGATTTATAAGTTTATAGATTTATTTGCTGGTATTGGTGGACTTCGATTAGGTTTTGAAAAAGCTGGTTTTACTTGTGTTTTTTCATCAGAAATGGATAAGCACGCACAAGATATGTATTATGAAAACTTTGGAGAAAAACCATATGGAGATATAACAAAAATAAAAGAATCTGATATACCTTCATTTGATATTCTACTTGCTGGATTTCCTTGTCAACCATTTAGTATTGCTGGCGAAAAGAAAGGGTTTGATGATACAAGAGGAACTTTATTCTTTGATATTGCAAGAATTGTTAAATACCATTCTCCCACAGCTATTATTCTAGAAAATGTGAAGCATTTTAAAAACCATGACAAAGGTAAAACATTAAAAACAGTTCTTCGAACTTTAAATGAATTAGGTTATACAACAAACTGGAAAGTATTAAATGCCAAAGATTTTGGTGTCCCTCAAAATAGAGAAAGAACTATCATTGTTGCTTCTAAGAATGATATAGAATTCGATTTCTCTAAACTAAATAAAGTACAAACACCTACTATTGCTGATATATTAGAAAAAAATAGAGATGATTTTGAATATCTAGCCCCGTCTGAATATACATTGATTGATAATCCTAAAAGACAATTATCAGGACTTATTTTTGTTGGATATAGAAATAAAAAAATAAGAAAAAATGGAGTCAGAGAAAATACAATACATTTGTCAAGAGTCCATAAACAACCCAATAGAATTTATTCATCGGAAGGAACGCATCCAACGTTATCATCACAAGAACCCACAGGGCGATATTTTATTTATCATGAAGGAAAAGTAAGAAAATTAACTTTGACAGAATGTTATCGTTTAATGGGGTTTCCTGATAACTTTAAAAAAATTGGAACAATATCTAAACAATATAATCGAGTTGGTAATTCAATAGTAGTTCCAATGGTCATTGAGATTGCAAAAGAAATAAAAAATCAATTATTTAATGAGGAATATTTACGAAATTATCAACCAAAGCCAAAACAAATGAATTTGTTTGAATATGCAAAGGTTGGAATATTATAAAATCACATAACAAATCGTTACACCTGACATTTTTCCGCTGCGCTCCAAAATGCAGGTGAACTCAGGCGTTATTTCTGAAATGGCGTGAGAAAAGTTAAAAAATTAAATATCCAATATCCAACACGGAATGTCCAATTTTCAAATAAATAAATTCGTGTAAATCAGTGAAATCCGTGTCAAAGATATTAATCTTAACAAATAACAAAATCACTGGAGCAGAACCCAGCATACGCGGGTCACGACGGCTTGTGCACCTGTTTTTGAGCCGCTGAGCTTTATGTTAAACCACAAAAGCACCAAGTGCACAAAGAAAAAATTAAAAATCTTAGTGCTCTTAGTGTCTTAGTGGTAAATAATAATGAAAGTTAAACCACAAAGTTCACAAAGTACACAAAGAAAAAATTAAAAATCTTAGTGCTCTTAGTGTCTTAGTGGTAAAAAAATATATAAGGAAACCACAAAAGCACAAAGTGCACAAAGAAGAAATTTAAAACTTAGTGTT
>QMPG01000485.1 GCA_003648455.1 Bacteroidota bacterium | reverse complement strand
TGCCGAAACTTCAAGGTTTATGTCTTTGGCTTCTGCTATGCCTGTTACCACTGAAATTTCATACGGTTGTTGCACGCCTTGGCTTACGGAATTTCCGTTTGTTCCTGTGTTAGTGGTATAAACCACTTGTCCTACGGTGTAACTCGCTGAGCCACCGCTTCCACTTGCCTCTCCGCCTGTGGCAGGTATGACTTCTTGGGCTTGTAGGTTACTCAGTCCAAGAAAGAGTAATGCTACAATCATAAAATTTCTAATTTTCATATTCATATATTTAGTTAATTAACTTTTATAAAAGCAATAGATTAAGCTTTATAAAAAATGGTTTATTATTAAAATAAATTTTATAATTCGAGATAATTGATAATTGTAAAAAACCGTTTATACTTCGATATTTTGCTAAATATGGAGTTTTTATGGCAAAAAAGGTTAAAATTAATGATTTTATAATGGCTTTTAGGAAGTCTGTGAACTTCTCAAATCCTATTAGATTAAAAATTCGTTTTAGATTGTACGTAATAAATATTAATCCTACATCGGCATTTGCTCTTTCTTTTATCTTCTTTGTCATTATGTAATTAAATCCTCATTGTCGCTTTATTGTTCCAAATGGGTGTTCTACAATAAATTGTCGCTGTTTGTATATTTCCGGATGTTCTTTTAATGCTTTTTTGATATTTTTTTTTCTGTTCTTTGGGTTTGCTTTGTATTATACCCTGTCAGGGTTTAAAAACCTGACAGGGTTGTGGCTGAATTTAATTACACCCTTTCTTTTCATAAAAGAATCGATACTGAGTATTACTATTTAACCAAAATTCAATTCCCGAAGCTGTTGAATATGGTTTTATATCCCTGCTACAACATACACTTTTTACATTTTGAACATTATAATCTTTTAATTCATAACTCATATTAATTGTATGATCAGATGTGTTTTTTATTTCAACTATCCATCTCCATTCGCCATAAGAGTTTTTAAAGTCTTTCGATTTTACTCTGTATTTAATATATTTACAATCGGTAGATTTCCATTTTGTCCACTCATGTGATTGCGAATATGAATTAAAACTTAACATTATAAAAAATGTTAATAAAAATGTACTTAATATTTTTTTCATTTTTCTAAAAATTAAATATTACCTACTCTTTTTTTGGATTTTCGGTTTGCTCCATAATTTAAATGTTATTATTTAATCACATATATTCTCTGTTTCTGTTATTGCTTTGTTTAATATGTTTTTAAATTCGGTATCGGTTCTTATTCCAACATACAGAACGTTGTTTATAATAAAGGCAGGAGTTCCTTTTATTCCAATTTCATTAACTTTTTTCATATCTTCTACTACCGATAAATTAGGTTTATTTATATAGTTTGTAAACTCCTCTTTATCGGGAAAAAAATCTAATAAGTAATCGGAATAATTATCTCTTGTTATATCTTTATGATTCTCGAATATTATTTCATATACATCTTTAAAAACCCCTTTTTTATATGCGTATTCAGATATTTTTGCAAAAAAATTGGCTTTATCATGACTTTTTAATGGATAGTTAATAAAAGTGATTTTTATTAATCCTGTTTCTATGAATTCTTTTTCTAGATTCTTAATTTGCTCATACAGCTTATAACAATACAGACATTCAAAATCAGAAAAAACGATTAGATTAACACTTGCTAAACTATCTCCTATAATTGGATTATTAGAAGCATCAATCTTTACGTTTCTTGGAGGTGGAAGTGTAGGCGTTTCTATTTTTTTACTATTATTATTAGTTGTTTTTAGGTTATTAGATAGGTTATATCCAATTACAACTAACATTGCTAACAGCAATAGTTGAATTACCTTGGTTATTTTATTAAAATCTCTCATAAACTATTTACAATAAGGGCAATCTGGATAATTATTATCATTCATTGCATCATAATAATCACAATTTACGCTTACTTCATCTGAACTTGCTGAGTATCCACCAACGCATAAATATGTATAAGCCGACTCGCAATAACTATTTAATTGTGTACCAACTCCTGGTCCTTGATATGAGTCTGTACAATAAGAAACTGTATTATTACCCGAAGATGAAGGTTTTGAATATGTACCATCTCCATTATCTTTTGTATAACCATAATCCACACACGTAGTAGAATGCTCCACTTGCCCTTGATAATCATCATGACATATCGAATTATTATTGGGATTATCAATATTTACACAAAGATCACTATTGCCATCACCATTAGAATCGTAAGAACACGCTCCTTGTCTATCTCTACATGATAACATTAATTGAGCAATAAATATTATACTACCTAATAAAATAAATTTAGTTTTCATTTTTCTAATTTTTAAAAGTTTATAATTTGTTTGTAATTTAATTAATATTTATTTTTCCGTTTTATTCATTATTTTACAAAGTCTTAATAAATAATTATTGCGTAAATTTATATTTTAGAACAAAGTTGTACAATACTCATAAATGAGTATTTTTGTTGTTCTTATAAAACATAAATTATGAAAGCTGAATTATTAATTAACAACTGTAAAATTGTTGTTAACCAAACCAGAACAGATGGTACTCCTGTAATTTTTATACACGGAAATTCGTTATCTTCTAAGGTTTTTAATAAACAACTAAACAACGATTTGTTTAAGAATTACAGATTAATATCCTTCGATTTGCAAGGACACGGTAATTCAGAAAAATCTAAAAACCCAGAAACACAATATTGTGTTCAAGCTTATATCGAAACCTTGCTAGGTGTAATTAAACAGTTAGATTTAAAAAATCCAATTATTATTGGTCATTCGTTAGGTGGACATATTGCAATAAATGCACTAAACAAAATTACAGACATAAAAGCCCTTGCAATTTTTGGTACGCCTCCTTTTAAATTACCACCAGAAATGGACAAAGCGTATTTTCCTCGCCCAGAAATGAGTTTAGCATTTAAGCCAGATTTATCTAACGATGAAGCTCTTGCCTTAGCATCGGTATATTGTAATAACAGTAAGATTGCAGAAATGCTTACATTGGAGATATTAAAAACAGACCCTTTAAATAGAGAGTATTTGGAAAAATCGATGGTAATTGAAAATTTTACAGATGAAGTTAAAATTTTAGAAAACTTCGATAAGCCAATTGCTATTTTTCACGCCGATAATGATGTTTTAGTTAATCCTGATTATTTTAATGATTTAAATATTCCTAAACTTTGGAAAAACAAAATTCAAATAATTAATAATTCTGCGATTTCTGAAAATATAAAATTATTAATATATTTATGAATTATTTTCACATTATTTAATTTAACCAAATTAATAGAATCG
>QMPG01000484.1 GCA_003648455.1 Bacteroidota bacterium | reverse complement strand
TTCAATAACATCAAAATCAGCAATAATCAAATTCCCAACATTAACTCTTGCAAGCGATACAGCACAATTAGAACCCAATCCGCCTGCACCTGCAATGCCAACAGTTTTTGTTTTGAGTATATTCTTTATCGCCTCAATCATTAATTATTTTATTTGTTCATTCGCAAAGTCGCCTCGTCGTCAAAAAACTTTCAACTTTGCAAACTTTTAACTTTCAACTCACAACTCAATATCCGTTTTAGTTTTTTCAATCAGATGAGTATCATTAATCACCATTTTTTTATCAATAGCTTTACACATATCATAAATTGTGAGCAATGCAACACTAACTCCTGTTAAGGCTTCCATTTCAATACCTGTTTGCCCAATACATTTCACAAAACTTTTAATTGTAACACCTTTATCGTCTAAAGTTGCTTTCACATCAATTTTAGTAATTTGTAAAGGATGGCATAAAGGAATGAGGTCGCTGGTCCGTTTAGCAGCCTGAATTCCGGCAACTTCTGCAATAGTCAGCACATCACCTTTTTTCATTGAGTTTTCTTTTATTAAAGAAATTGTGGTATCGTTTAAAGTTATGTGACCAGTAGCAGTGGCAGTTCTTAGCTGATATTTTTTATGTCCAACATCTACCATGTTAGCTTTTCCGTTTTCGTCTATATGGCTAAATTCATTCATGATTTTATCCTCCAATATTATAAAATTCTCCTGTATGATTTTCTGTGCCACTTTTGGGCTTGTTTGCAATTGCATTTTTAATAGCCTGTTCTGAACCCAATTTCCTAACATCATAAGCCAAATCGTTAAATAAACAAGGTTTGATTAGTCCGTTTGCGGTTAAGCGTATTCTGTTACAGTTTTTGCAGTCTCCTCCTGAGCCACCTTCAACAACTGAAAAATTACCTGTTTCGAGATCCATTTCGTGAATATAACGAATTTTTAAATCATTTTCTTTACAGAATTTTGCAACATCTTGTGCATCAGGTTCATCATGAGTTTTTTTAATAACACAATTAATCTTTATAGGTAAAAGTCCGGCTTTTTTTGCAGCTTCAATACCTTTAAATACATCATTAATATTGCCAAGTCTGGTAATTTGTTTGTATCTCTCAGGATTTAAAGTGTCAAGACTTATGTTTACACGATGTAAGCCTGCATCTGCCAATGGTTGTGCAAGTTCATTAAGAAGAATTCCATTTGTGGTCATGCCAAAATCTTTCAGACCGTCAATTTTAGCAATACGTGCTACTAAATCAACGATACCTCGGCGAACTAATGGCTCCCCTCCGGTAATACGAATTTTATCAATGCCCATATTAACGGCTACTTTTGAAAAATGAACAATCTCATCAAAAGATAAAATCTCTTCATGTTTCATTAATTTAACACCTTCTTCGGGCATACAGTAAACACAACGTAAATTGCATCTGTCTGTTACTGAAATTCTTAAATAATTTATTTTTCTGTTATATTTGTCGTACATCAATAATCTCTCCTTTTTTTAATGTTGGACATCCAATTGGGACTGATATTATTCCGTGTGCTTCCGAAAGAGAATGAATATGTGCTGAACCATGATAATCAACAGGCATCACTTCGCCGTCATCAGTAATGATAATTGGTATAAATGATTTTCTTTTAGTGTTTCTTCTGTTATAGTCAACAGACATTGGTAATTTAATATTGAGTGGTTTAAAGTCAAAGCCCATCATGCTATACAACAATGGTTTTGCAAGTATTTCAAATTGAATAAACGACGAAACAGGATTTCCCGGCAAGCCAAAACAACGTTTATTTTCATAAACACCAAAAGTGGTTGGTTTTCCCGGTTTCACTGCTAAGCTGTTGAATAAGATATTTATTCCAATTTCATTAAAAATATCTTCAACATAATCAAAATCACCCATTGATACACCTCCTGTTAAAAGAGTTACATCATTTTCGGATAATGAAGTTTCAATCATTTTACGAGTGTCTTCCTTGTCATCTCTTGCAATACCATAATATTTAGGAATAGCTCCCATATTGTTTATTTGTGCAATAAGCTGATAGGCGTTACTGTTTCGTATTTGAGACTTTTGGGGTTTGTTATTTGGTTCAACAATTTCGTTTCCCGTAGTTATTATTCCTACTTTAGGTTTTTTCACAACTATAGGTTTAACGCATCCAACCGATGCCATTACAGCAATATGCTGAGCACCAATTTTTGTTCCTTCTTTTAAAACAACATCATTAATTTTAACATCTTCTGCTTTTAAGCTAATGTTATCGTTTGGATTTTCTTTTATTACTCGAATTTTTTTACTGTCAATTTCTTCGGTATGCTCTACCATAATAACACAATCGGCACCTTCGGGAACTTCTGCACCTGTCATTATTTTTGAACATTGATTTTTATTAATAGTTTTAGTAGGTGCTTTACCTGCAGCTATAACTTCAATAACTTCAAGTTCATTATTAATATCTTCGCGACGGCATGCGTATCCGTCCATTGCCGATTTGTTAAATGGAGGCATTTCAATATCGGAAACAACATCTTGGGCAAGTATTCTGTTTAATGAATCGTTTAATTCTACCTGTTCTTTGTCAAGAGTATAGGCGGTTCGCATTACCAATTCGTATGCCTGTTCAATTAAAATCATATTTTTAATTTAAGTATCTGTTTTTTAATATATTATATATATGTAAGTATATATTTTTAAAATGTTTACAAAGATATAAAATTTAGTATTTATTAATGATGTTTTTTAGACTTTTCATCGTCCGCTCTGCTCTTTCGGATTTGTAATCCGAAAGTATTAATATACAGCTTGTTAGTTCGGATTTGCAAATCCCGAACAGCAGAGTTTTTTGCTCGTGCCGTGGAACGGATAAACTCAAAGCTAAATCTTTTGCATTTGCTTAGAACAGTTCTTTGAATAGATATATTTATTAACAAAATCCGTGCAACGGCTTTAAAAAATTAACAAACGTTTTATTTTTTTTCGTCCGTGCAACGGCTACACGCCGTGGAACGGATAAAAAGTTAGAGGTAATATCCGTTGCACCGCTTAGAGCGGTTCCACGGAGTTACACGTTGAAAAGTCCGCCGGCTGGCAGACATAAAAACGTCTAAAAAAGATGAGACTTGAGTGAGGGTTTCGCTCAAAGCGAAGCCCTCACTAACAAAGCCATTTATGAAACAATTAATTATAAAATAACATTACCATGAAACCATACAATAAAACGAAAACATTTACAACCATACTATTATTAATATTAATTATTTTTTCGTGCGAACGAAAATGGGATAACCCTAATGAAGAATTGGGTAATCATGCAATCGTAACAACAAG
>QMPG01000483.1 GCA_003648455.1 Bacteroidota bacterium | reverse complement strand
TCCATATTTTGATTTTCCATATTTACGTTTTCGATGTTCCACAGGTATTTCTGCAATCTTGAATCCTTTTGCAATAGCTAATGCCGGAATATAACGGTGCATTTCTCCATAAATATCGATTTCTTTAATTAATTCTTTTTTATATGCTTTAAATCCACAATTATAATCGTGTAATTTTAAATGAAATGAAGATGAAGTAACAGAATTAAATAATTTTGAAGGTATTGTTTTAGATATTGGATCTCTTCGTTTTTTTTTCCAACCAGTAACAAGATCATATCCTTCCGCGATTTTTTTTAGAAAATGTGGTATTTCTTTAGGATTATCTTGCAAATCTGCATCCATTGTAAATATTATATCTCCTTCAGCAATTCTAAAACCAATTTGTAATCCCGCTGCTTTACCAAAGTTTTTTCTGAATTTTACTATTTTAACATTGGAATCTTGTTCTGCTATACTTTGCATTTTTGAAAAACTATTATCTGTACTTCCGTCATCGATAAAGATAATTTCATATGATAATTCATTATATTTGAGCAAAGACATGTTTTCCAAAATTTCTCGATATAATACTTCTATACTTTGTTCTTCATTATAAGTTGGAATAACAAATGATAATTTCATCTTTAATCTCCAATAACAAAAAATAATTAATTCTGTCTTTCTGAAACTTCTTGCAAAGGTTTTCTCACGAAGAATCTACAGCTTTTTATGAATTTCAATGTTATTATAAGTTGGAGATTCCTCGTAAGTTATTGTTGAAAGAATCCTCAGAATGACACTCTGAACTTATTATAAACTGGGAAATGTTATTTATTTATTTTACTTTATTTTTTCAAATAAATAAATTCAAACAAAAATGCTAATGATACACATCACCATTCCGGAAATGATAGGAATCTTAAAGTTATCATCGATAGGCAAGCGAGAGAATTCTGCGAAAGTAGTGGCAATTGAACCAAAGAAAGCAATAAAAGGATTAATAAAGAACAGTGCAAAAATAAATGTTCCGGCAAAACAAGCAATACTACCTTCCAAACTTTTTTTTGTTCCCAATAGTTTTCTTTTACCGAAAGGAAGTCCGATTATTGCTGCCAAAGTATCTCCGATTGATAAAAAGCAAAGAGAAATAAAAGCTATATCTGAAGGGAAAATTGCAATACAAAATATTGAAGATATGAGAAGATATGTTGCTCCAGTAAATTCGTGTGCTTCATGTTTACGTAATATAATGCCAAAAATATCATAGAATATCCTTTTAAACGTAATATGTTCCAAACGAATAATTTCAATAATCAAGACAATTAATGTAATAGGCACAAGAAAGAGAAACGTAAATTTTCTATTGTTAAAAAAAACATAGCGATATGCCAACGGTACTAAAATCGAGCTTATATGAATAGATTTTCTTAAAATTTCATTTTTATATAACTTCATCAGTTTTTAATTTATTTCAATTTATTAACTATAAAAGATTTTGCAAGTTCCATCACCATTTTGGGATCATCTTTTATGGCTTCTTTAAATAATGAACCTAATGTAAATTTATCTTTAGGAATTTTATTACACATCTTTACAATATTATTAAATTTCTCATCATTCATTTTCAGAAATTTATTTTTTAGAGAATACATCATATTTTGGTTTTTACCTAAATTTTTATCCCATTCCTTTCGGTATTTTTTTAGGAATTTCTTATTGAATTCACCTTTCTTTACTGCTTCTGCCGCAACTTCTCCAGCAATTTTACCAGCAATCATTCCTTGAACTATACCTCCACCTGTAATTGGATTTACCTGCCGAGCAGCATCTCCAACCAGCATAATATGGTTACGAACTATTTCTTTTAATGTAGACATTGTAGGAACTCCGCCACATACAAAATAATTAATCTTTGCTTCAGGAAAGTGTTGTTCAATAAATTTATCTAAAAGTTCTTTAGGATTATTTTCAGCAGCAAAATTCCCGGCAATTCCAATTCCAACATTTGCAGTAGAATTAGATTTTGGGAAAATCCAGACATAACCACCGGGAGAAATTTTTCTTCCGAAATAAAATTCACAAGCATCATCTTCCAAATTCAAACCAGTAAGTGTATATTGAACACAAGTGTCAATATCTTCTATTTTCAGGGTTGTATTAATTCCTGCCCATCTTCCAACACGAGATTCAATACCATCAGCACCAATTACTATATCACATTTTACTATTTTGATTTTACCAAAATGTTTATACTTAACTCCGGAAATTTCATTATTTTCCCAAACTAAGTCGATTGCATCAGCTTTTGTAAGCAAATCAGCTCCATCTTGACAGGCAAGTTTACATAACTCAGTATCAAATATTCGCCTTTCTAAAACGTAACCCGTCCCATTATTATACAAAATTGCAGAATTATTATCAGGAGAAATTAATTTTGCTACTTCGATTTTAGAAGCAATCCATTTTTCGTCGATTTTAATAAAAGGAGCAATTCCATTATGCGAAACACCTTCGGCACAACGAACAGGAATTCCCGGTTCACGATCCCGTTCCAAGATGAGAACAGAAACTCCATTTTTTACAGCAAATCGTGCAGACACACTTCCTGCAGGTCCAGCACCAATAACTACAACATTATATTTCTGCTTTATCATCTATATTATTCCTTTTAAAAATTTAGATTATTTAAATTAAAATATTTGAATAAAAAAACTTATCATATAAGTTCAAGAATTTTAAAGTTCTTCTTCAATTGCTTTTACAGGACATACTTTCAGACAATTAAGACAATTAATACATTTATCATTATCGATAGATACTGAAAATTCAGAAACAATAATAGCATCAGTTGGACATACTGCCACACATGTTCCGCATATATCACATAAATCAGGATTTATTTTCATTATTACTTCCAATCCGGGTAACCCGAAACTAAAAAAAATAATCAGCAACAAACTCCAGTTGAATAGAAAAAAAGATTCAACGGAGCAAACAAAATGAACAAACAATAAAAACAAATAAGTTCCCAAACTGGGAACAGTGAAATAAATAAAAATGATTTCACATCCTAAATGCTTGGGAACGTGGAAATTCAAGGTTTTGGGAACGAGAAGATAAACTTAACAAGTTTTTGAAACTTGTGAAGTTTTATAATACTTACAAACTTGTTAAGTCTTTAAGATTTCCGAAGTTTATAGTTATGAAAAAATTGTTGAAAAAGTCTAACAAGAAGAAGATTCTAATAAATTTTTTCAAGGTAAGTTTGGAATTGCAAGCGAATAAAAAAGAATAATACTCTTTCGGAGCAAAAAAAGTCTTTTGTTCAGGAGATAGTTAACAATAGAAGTTAAT